>JAFAFD010000149.1 GCA_023423675.1 Pseudomonadota bacterium
GCGTGGCTGATCGTCTCGACGCCGCCCCCCGGAATGGTGGTTGTGCGGGACGCGCAGATGGCCGTTGCGCGAGTAGACGCATCCGACGCTCTGCCGACGCACCCACCGGCGAACCTCGGCTGGCAGCCGCTGGACCAGCAGCAACTGTCGAAGTGGCGAGGCCCCTATTGGCTGCGCTGGCAGGTGCCAGCAGCAACCGGCCCCGACAGTGGTGGACGCACACTGCGGCTGTCACTGCGCGCGGCCAGTCAGCTGTACTGGAATGGCACGCCCTGGATCAGCAATGGCGTCGTGGGTCGCACCGCTGAAGAGGAGCAACCGGGACGCGTCGACCTCGTCCATGTGCTCCCTCCCGCTTCAGGCAATGCCAACGATGAGCTGGTCGTGCTTGCATCAAGCCAGCGACAGCATTTCACCCTGCATGGTGCCGATGCGATGGTGCTGATCGCTCCTGCCGCGGTGATGTATGGCCAGATCATCCTGCCATGGCTGATCGCTGCCTTCGCCACAGGAGCATTGGCGGCGGCGTGCCTGTATTTCCTGTCGGTGCTGCGCGGCCAGACACGCACGCCCGGTGCGCGCCTGCTGCTGGCACTGGGCGTGGTGGGGCTGGCGTTGCCGGCGGTGGAAGCGTGGCGCTCCCTGTTGGGGTATGACTACCCGTGGCACGGTCCGCGCCTGGTCGCATTGCTGGTGCTGCACGTGGCAGCGGCCGCGCTGCTGCCGGCCTATCTGGCGCGGCGCTTCGGCGTGGCGGTGCCGCGCGCCGGTGGCCTGCTCTATCTGGCGATGATCGTGGCGCTGGCCATCAGCCTGCCCGGCTTTGACACGCGCTCGGCAGCGGTGCTGTTGTTGAGCCTGCTGGCCTCTGCATGGCTGCTGCTGCGCGCGCCTGGCGAAGCGGAAGATCGATGGCCAATCCTCGCGTTGCTGCTGGCCGGCCTGCTGGCGTTGCTGGTCGCGCGTAGCGCGTTCCTTGATGGGCCCTACTTCCTGCTGCTGGCGGTGTTGATGGTGTTCCTGCTGCTGCGTCACGCGGCGCAGCTGCAAGCGCTGGACCGGCACAACGCGCTGCTGCGCGAAGAACGCGCACGCCTGTCATTGCAGTTGTTGCAACGGGGCATCCAACCGCACTGGCTGATGAACACGCTGACCTGCCTGCAGGAACTGATCGAGCAGGCACCGCAGCGCGCGAGCCGCCTGGTGGAGTCGCTGGCCGACCAGTTCGATCGCCTGCGCGACAGCAGCAGCCGCCAGAGTGTTGCGTTGCAGGAGGAGCTGGCCTTGTGCCGCAGCCATCTGGACATCGTGGGGTTGGCACTGGGCCAGCGCATGGTGCTCGAGGTGGAGGGTGAGGATACGGTGCTGTCGCTGCCGCCGGGCATCCTGCATGCACAAGTGGAGAACGCATTGACCCATGCCGGCGCGATGGCCTGCGCATTGCACCCGTTCCATCTGCGCGTGCGGCGCGACGATGTCCGATGGGTGCTGGAGCTGCACAGTGCGCGTGGTACGGCCGCGCGTCGTGGCCGTGGCACCGGTACGCGCTATATCGAGGCCAGCCTGGCCGCCGCCTTTCCTGACGGCTGGGCCTTCGCGCAGGTCGCCGAAGGCGACCGCTGGTGCGGCCGGATCGAGCTGACATGCGCATCCTGATCGTTGAGGACGAACTGCTGGTGCGCCAGCGCCTGCTGCGCCTGTGCAGCGAACTGACCGGAACGCGTGCGCGCTTCGATGCCGTGGCCGACCTCGAGTCAGCCGGAGATCGTCTGCAACGCAGCGTGTACGACGGGCTGCTGCTGGACCTCAACCTGGGCGGTGACGATGGTTTCGAGCTGTTGCGGCGTGCAGTGGCCGGGCGTTACCAGTGCGTGGTAGTGTCGGCCCACCGTGATCGTGCGCTGCAGGCCTTCGAACACGGTGTGCTCGACTTCGTTCCCAAACCGTTCTCGCGCGAACGTCTTGGCCAGGCATTGGAACGCTTGCTCGATAGCGGTGGCGTGCGTTCGGGGCGCGCGCGCTATCTGGGTATCTGGCGTGCGCAGGGTACCGCAACCGTTGAGTTGGCCGATGTGATGTGGATCGGGGCCGACGGTGACTACAGCCAGGTGCGCATGCGCGATGGCCGCAGTGAACTGCATGACAAATCGCTGGCCGCGCTGGCCAACGTGCTGCCTGCGGGTTTCGTCCGCTGCCACCGATCGCATCTGGTCAATCTGCAGCACGTGCGTACGCTGCATGCCGCCTCCGGCAGCCGCTACTGGCTGGTGTTGAGCGATGGCAGCGTACTGCCTGTTGGCCGAGCGCATGTGGCCGCGCTGCGCGCTGCGTTGGGGATGCAATGAGGTCACGCCGGGCCATTCCCGGTGCAAAGCAGAGGCCGCGCTGCGCGCTCGCCGGGCATGGCCCGGCGCTACCGTCAGATGGCTACGGCGTCTGCAGCAGCGTTCATCACCAACGCATGCGGCCCAGCACCGGGTTGCCGGCCAGATGGTGCTTGATCACCGCCGCCACATGCAGCGCGACCAGGCCGGCCAGCACCATGCAGGCGTACTTGTGGGCACGGTTGAAGCCCGCCGTGATCGCTGCGTCGGACAGCGGCGCGGGGATGACCAGCAGATGGAACACGTCGATATCCCGCTCCATCATCAGGACGCCGGTGGCAAGCACCACGGTCGTGGCAGCGTAGATGGCCCAGTGCGCGATCCGTGCCATCGGCTCACCGGCGGCATGGCGGCGGCGGCCGATGAATGCCAACCCAAGGCGCAGCGCGAAGAAGGGAATCAACACGGTAGTGAGCGATACGTTGATGAAGCCGATAGTCTGCTTCACGCTGGCCGAGGCATCGGCGAACGCCACGTAGAAGCCGCTGAACGTGGCCCACAGGATGATGACGGCGGAGAACCAGTGCAGCAGCACCTGTGTTCTGGAGTAGGGCATGGCATGTCGCTCCGGCGATAAAGCGGAGCGACGTTAACGGTTCTGTGCCGCGTACTGAATCGGACTCATTGCAAATGCAGCCGACGCCAGCGTGTTTTCCAACGCGGATCACATCACTGCAGAGTCAAGGCGTCTGCAGCAGCAGCGAATGCAGGATGCGGGCGTCTTCGGCGTCCAGCGTCTTCGGCAGGTCGTCACTGCCGCGAAAGCGGCGATGGAAGGCAGCGACGGCCGCTTCGCGATCCTCCATCGGGTAACCGAAACGGGCCATCGCATTCCACGCATCGAAACCGTCCGGTGCGGGGCCATCGCTGGCACGCGGCCACACGCCGAAGCCGGCCTCGGCCAGCTGCTGCCACGGGAAGAAGCGGCTGGGGTCGGCCTTGCGCGTCGGCGCGAGATCGGCATGGCCGATCACCTGCCGCGGCGGAATGTTCAGGCGCTCGGTGAGGTCACGCAGCAGCAGGATCAGCGATGCGATCTGCGCGGGCGTGAACGGCGTGCTGCCGTTGTTGTCCAGCTCGATGCCAATGGAGGCCGAGTTGAGATCGGTGATGGTACCCCAGCGGCCGGAACCTGCATGCCAGGCGCGGCGCTCGTCGCTGACCAGCTGGTAGCGGTGGCCATCGGCACCGATGAGGTAATGCGCGCTGACCCGGCCGCCGCTGTTGGCGGTGCGCAGCGTGTGCAGGCTCTGCTGCACCGAATCCTGTTCGGTGTGGTGGATGACGATGATGACCGGATCGCGCGCGTTCTGATTTGGCGAAGGCACCCAGGTCGCCAGCGGATTGCGGCTTTCCTGGGGCGCGGAAGCACAGGCGGCCAGCAGCAGGCAGGCCGAGAGCATCAAGGGGGTGCGGATCGGGTGCATGCGTTTGATTGTGCGCGATCACACGCGACGATGCATGACGCGGTACCGACCAACGGTCGGTACCCACCAGGGCAAGGGGAGTGCCGACCAACGGTCGGTACCCACCAGGGCAAGGAGAGTGCCGACCAACGGTCGGCACCCACCAGAACTCATGGCCCCCACCAGAA
>JAFAFD010000236.1 GCA_023423675.1 Pseudomonadota bacterium
GCGACGACCCGGGCAGCTGGCAGCGCCTGTTCGACTGGTGGGGCCAGCTGCTGCCCGAACAGGGGCAGGGCGCGCCGGAAGATGCGCTGCGCCGCTTCCGCGAGCAGGCCGGCAGCTGGTACGGCACGATGCAGGAAGTGGCCGCGCGCTTCGCCGGCCGCGATGCCAGCAGCGCCGACGTGGCCCAGGCCTGGCGCGAAGCCGTGGAGGGGCAGGGTGACGGCATGCTGCAGTGGATGCTGCAGGGCGCACGTGGCAGCACCCAGGCTGGTGCCGCGCTGCCCGAATTCGCCGCATGGCTGCAGCAGTGGCAGGTACAGGCCGGCCCCTGGATGCAGAGCCCGGCCTTCGGCCCCGGCCGCGAGCACCAGGCGCGCTGGCAGACCCTGCTGCGCGCGCAGGAGGAATACCAGCAGCATTCGCGCGCCTACGTGGACCAGATCAAGCAGGCGCTGGAAGAGGCCTTCGACCTGTTCGAAAAGCGCCTGGCCGAGCACGAGCAACCGGGCAGCCAGCTGACCAGTGCACGGGCGATGTTCGACCTGTGGATCGAGGTGGCCGAAGAGGCCTACGCCAAGGTTGCCCTGTCCGAGGCGTTCCAGCAGGTCTATGCCTCGCTGGGCAACGCACAGATGCGCCTGCGTGCCGGCCTGCAGCGCGAGGTCGAGCAGGTCAGCGAGCGCATCGGCCTGCCCACGCGCAGCGAGATGGATGCCGCCCACCGCCGCATCGCCGAGCTGGAGCGCAGCCTGCGCCGCCTGCAGGCGCAGGTGGCCGTGCTGGCGGGGACCGCCGAAGTCGACCCGGTGGCGCAGCCCGCGCCGGCCAAGGTGAAGCCGGCCGCACGCAAGCCCGCGAAGAAGGCCGCGCCGGCGAAGAAATCCGCTGCGCCGAAGCCGGCTGCCAAGAAGGCCGCAACCAAGAAAGCACCGGCGAAGCCCGCCGCACGCCGCACCACTGCGCGGAAATAACGACCGATGAAAGGACCGCTGGGCTTCAACGCCGATGACCTGATGCAGGAAACCCTGGCCATGCAGCGCAAGCTGATGGAAGGGCTGAAGCTGCTGCCGCAGGTGGAGGACGTGGACTATGGCGCCACTGCCCGCGAGGAAGTCTGGCGCGACGGCAAGGTGGTGCTGTATCGCTTCGTAGGTGAGCAGGCGCCAACCCGCAGGCCGCCGCTGCTGATCGTCTACGCGCTGGTGAACCGGCCGTACATGGTCGACCTGCAGGCCGACCGATCGCTGGTGCAGAAGCTGCTGGCGCTGGGCCAGGACGTGTACGTGCTGGACTGGGGCTACCCGGACCGCTCCGAGCGCTTCCAGACCCTGGAGGACTACCTGCTGCGCTACATCGATGGCGCGGTGGATGCGCTGCGCGCCCGCAGCGGTGGGCCGGTGGACATGCTGGGCATCTGCCAAGGCGGTGTGTTCGCACTGTGCTATGCCGCCCTGCGCCGGCAGAAGCTGGGGAACCTGATCACCATGGTCACCCCGGTCGATTTCCACACCGCCGACAACATGCTCTCGCACTGGGCACGGCAGGTGGACGTGGACCTGCTGGTGGACACGCTGGGCAACATCCCGGCCGACCTGATGAATGCCAGCTACCTGATGCTCAAGCCGTTCCGCCTGAACGTGCAGAAGTACGTGGGCCTGCTCGACATCCTCGACGACAAGGCGGCGCTGGAGGATTTCCTGCGCATGGAGAAGTGGATCTTCGATTCGCCGGACCTGGCGGGCGAGGCGTTCCGTGACTTCATCAAGCAGTTCTACCAGGGCAACGGGCTGGTGAACGGCACGGTGCGGATCGGCGAGGAAGCGGTCGACCTGTCGCAGGTGACGCTGCCGGTGTTGAACATCTACGCCGAGCAGGACCACCTGGTGCCGCCGGATGCCTCGCGCGCGATGCGCGGACGCCTGGGTACCGACGATTACACCGAATCCAGTTTCCGCGGTGGCCACATCGGTATTTACGTCTCCGGCCGCGCCCAGCGCGAAGTGCCGGCAACGATCGATGGCTGGCTGAAGGCCCGCGACCTGTAGAGTCGAGCCATGCTCGACTGCCTTGAAACGATGATGGCCTACCGGACTCCGTTGTTCCTTGCCGCGCTGCTGGCGGCACCGCTCGCCCACGCCGCCCCCGGCCCGCAGGCGCAGCGCGAGATCGCCCAGTTGATCGGCAGCCTCGATGGCTCGCAGTGCCGGTTCCAGCGCAATGGCAGCTGGCACGACGCGGCCGAGGCGCGTGCGCACCTGCAGCGCAAGTACGACTACCTGCTGAAGAAGGACAAGGTGGACAGCGCCGAGCAGTTCATCGAGCGCGCCGCCAGCCAGAGCAGCATGAGCGGCAAGGCCTATCGCATCCAGTGCCCGGGACAGGCTGAACAGACTGCCGCCGCCTGGTTCGGCGCCCGCCTGCAGGCCCTGCGTCAACGCACGCCGTAGACATAGGGGCGGTGTAGAGTCGAGCCATGCTCGACTGCCTTGTCCGTTCCCCGGAACCGCTACCATGAACACCACGCCACGCACGCTGTCGCGTTCGTTGAACGATCGGATGATCGCCGGCGTGATGGGCGGCATTGCCCATCGCTTCGGCTGGAACCCCACCCTGGTGCGGATTCTGTTCGTGCTGGTCTCGATCGGTTCGGCCGCCTTCCCCGGCATCCTGGTCTACCTGATCCTGTGGCTGCTGATCCCGAACGAGGCCGATTGAACGCCGCCTCGCGGCCATGGCCGGTCTGGCTGCGCGCGCTGCAGGTGCTGGGCGCGGCCTGGACCCTGCCCAATACGCTGATCGGCGTGATCGGCGGGCTGGTCGGCCTGCTGGGCGGGGCGAAGCTGCGCTGGAGCGGCCGCGACTGTGCGCTGATCTTCGACCACTGGCCGTGGGGGCCGGGTGGGGCGATCACCCTGGGCAATGTGATCCTGCATACCGGCCACGACCTGGGCATGTCCTGCCGGACCTACGCGCACCAGGCGGGGTGGGGCGTGGAGCCACTGATCCGGCTGGATGACCACGAGCGGGCGCACGTGTACCAGTACCTGGTGCTGGGGCCGCTGTACCTGCCGGTGTACCTGCTGTGCGGGGGCGTGAGTGCGCGTAACCCGTTCGAGCGGGCGGCGGATCATTACGCCCGGTTCGGGCGCGGCTGGTGGCCGTAGTTTCCAACCGACGGCGCAGCCCCACGTGGCTGGGGCGCGAACTGCCTGTTTCCTGAGGGCTGGCCGGTCAGGTGGATTGCGCAGGGGACGCTGCAAGTACATCCCTGTAAGCTCGGTCGCCGCATCCATGCGGCTCACGCCCCCTCAACCGGACCCACCCCGCCTTCGACAGACCTCCGCGATCTGTCGGTACGGCACCCATTTTGGATATTGATAGCTGACAGAAAAATCGTGTCGACCAAGGTCGACACCTACCAACAGCCGCCGCTACCAGTAGATCCGCGCCATGCGTGGATGATTCATTCGATTTCCGACAGATGTGCCGACCAACAGTCGGCACCCACCAACAGCCGCGTGAACCTGTCGAAGGTGGGGCGGTGTCGGATTGCGGGGTGTCAGCCGCATGGATGCGGCTGCCAAGCCTACACGGACGTACTTGCGGCGTCCCCGCGATCCGACACCGCCCCGCCAACCCGCAGAATTCCGCTCTTGCATTTGACGTTGCCTTCGCTTGAGAGCCTCGGCAGGTGCAGGGCGCAGCCCTGCAGACCATCACCTCACCGTGCTGACGACGGTCGGCAGCTGCCAATGCCCGCCCGGCATGCCGCGGCACTGGCCGGTCGTGAACTCACTGCTCTTCACGAAGCGCGCGCCATCCCACGCCCAGTCATGGCCGGAAATGCAGTCGCCGATGCCGCGGCCACGGAAGCGCCCCTGCAGCAGGCGCGACTCCCGATCAAAGTCCTCCGCATCGGAGGTCACGAACTTCGCCTGGTACGGCGCCTTGTCCTGCACCACCCAGTAGCCGCTGCTGAAGTTGTATGCCCCCCTGAAGCAGCTGGTGCTGGCCAGCACATGCCCGGCATCAAGCCGCTGGATCTCGATCTCATCCTGCTCGCCCTCGCTTACGCGCATGCATTCGTCGGCATCCGGAAGCGCAGCGATCATCGCCTTGCGCAGCGCTGGCACCTTGGCCAATGCCGCATCCGTGCTGCGCGGTGCCAGCAGCGCGCCACGCACGATCACCGGCACCGGCAGTGCTGCCGGCACGCTCGCTTCCGCCTTGTCGCCACGGCGCACCAGCGCACCAGGCGTTCCCAGGCGACCCTGCGCCTCATCCATCTTCAACAGCACGGCCGTGGCGCCGCTGTCGGAGATCGGCCACAGCTTGCCCTTGCCATCGACGATCTCGATGCGCGCCTTGCGGGGCAGGGCGGCGACCAGTGCATCGGTCTGCGCCTGCTTCAGCAACACCTTCTCGGCATTGCCGGTGTCCTGCACGGGACCCAGGTCCTTGCCATTCAGGCGCAGCCGCAGCGCGCCGGTCGGCATCGGGCTTTCACCATCCTCGCCAATGCGCAGGCGCGCGATCACCGGCGCATTGGGGCCACCTGAACGTTCCAGCATCAAGCTGAGCAGGTTGCCGGGCTCTTCAGCGCTGTAACCCACGGCGCGGCAGGTGCGGGTGTTGTCACAGGCCAGCGACCAGTCGTTGTGCTCGAACTCCACGCCGGCCTTCGGCTCGGGCGTGGCGGCGTGGGCGGCCGGGGCGAGGGCGAGGGCCAGGAACAAGGTGTGGGGCATGGGCAGAAATCCGTTTCAGGGCCGGCAAGCATGAAAGAAACGGTCGGGGATTCCAAATGCTTCCGATGGGGTCAGAGCCCTCTGCGGGCAGAGGGGTCTGACCCCGTCTCCGGCCCCGCGTTATCATGGTGACGTCTTCCGCAACCCGGCGATGCCGATGTCCCTTGCCGCCGATGCTGCGCTGCCCGTGTCCGATACCCCGATGATCCTGCGTCGCGAGCCGGTGCAGCCCGGTGCGTGGCCCGACGACACACTGCCGCTGCTGGCCCGTCTCTATGCCAGCCGCGGCGCGACCACGCCGGACCTTGCGCTGCCACGGCTCGGCAACCTGCATGCGCCCGAGCTGCTGACCGGCATCGATGCGGCGGTCGCGCTGCTGGTCGAGGCCATCGCCAATGACAAGCGCATCCTGGTGGTGGGCGATTTCGACTGCGATGGTGCCACCGCCTGTGCGGTCGGCGTGCGCGGCCTGCGCATGCTCGGCGCGCAGCACGTGTTCCATGCCGTGCCCAACCGCATGGTGCACGGCTACGGCCTGTCGCCCTCGCTGGTGGAGGAGCTGGCCGAACTGCAGCCGGACCTGCTGGTCACCGTCGACCACGGCATTGCCTGCCATGCTGGCGTCAACGCCGCCAAGGCGCGTGGCTGGCAGGTGCTGGTCACCGACCATCATCTGCCGGGACCGCAGCTGCCGCCGGCCGACGTCATCGTCGACCCGAACCTGGAGGGCGACGACTTCCCCAGCAAATCGCTGGCCGGTGTCGGCGTCATCTTCTATGTGCTGATGGCCCTGCGCCGGCAGATGCGCGAAGCCGGTGTCTTCGCCGATGGCAAGGGTCCGGACCTGACCACGCTGCTGGATCTCGTGGCAGTCGGTACCGTCGCCGATCTGGTTGTGCTGGATGCCAACAACCGCGCCCTGGTCAGCGCCGGCCTGCGTCGGTTGCGTGCCGGCCATGCCTGCGTCGGCCTGAAGGCGCTGATCGAAGCCAGCGGTCGTGATGCCGCACGGCTGACCGCCACTGACATCGGTTTCGCGCTCGGCCCGCGTCTCAATGCGGCCGGCCGTCTCGAGGACATGGCGCTGGGGATCGCCCTGCTGCTGACCGAGGATCCGCGCCAGGCCCGCGACATCGCCCAGACCCTGGAGCAGATCAACGCCGAGCGCCGCGCCGTGCAGCAGTCGATGACCGACGACGCCGAGCAGGCACTGTCGCGCGTTGTGCTGCAGTCCGAGGG
>JAFAFD010000328.1 GCA_023423675.1 Pseudomonadota bacterium
GTGCTGATCGCTGCACCGGGCACGGCCAGCGCAGCGATCCTGCTCGGCACCGGGGTGGGCGTGGGCGGCAGCAAGCTGGGCCTGGGGGGTGTAAGCGCCGCCGGCGGTACCGCGATGGGCTCACTGACGGCCGCCGCCAGCCAGCTGCACCTCATCCCGGTCAGCTCATGGGCTGCCATTGCCGGCGGCGTCCTCGGTGGCGTGGTCGGCAGCTATCTTGGCGGCCGCTTCCTGCTGCGCTTTGCAGAAACGCCGCAGGAGCAGGCCGAGGTGCGCCGGTTCGTGCACCTCAATACGTTCACTGCGATGGTGGTGTGCACCAGCCTGCTGGTTGCGCTGATGCTGCAGGCACCGCTGTGGCTGCATCTGCTCATCCTGGTGGTCGGGATGGGGGCTGTGAACTACCAGTGCCTGGTACCCCTGCAGCGCATCATGAAACCACTGATCGCCCGCGATGGGGCACGGCGCGGCCGTGCTGGCACGCACTGGAGTTACGAACTGGCCTATGGCCGGACCGGCATCGTGATGATGAACGTCGCGGTGATCGGTCTGGTCGTGTATTCACTGGCGCACAGCGGACGGCTGTAACCGGTCGGCTGCAACAACGCCGGCACAAGGCCGGCGTTGTCGTTGCTTACCGTAGCAGGATTCAGCGCGGCGGCTTCGGTGCGTTGCCATCACGCGGGCCACCGTGCATCGGGCCCTTGGCGGCATCGAACTCGGCCTTGCTCAGCTGGCCGTCCTTGTTGGTGTCGGCGGCAGCGAACCAGGCATCACGGTGCTGCTTCATGCGCAGCTCGCGGTCGGCCTTGTCCAGGTAGCCATCCTTGTTGACGTCCATCTGGTCGAAGCGCGCGGCCAGGCGCGGGTCGGCCTTGGCTTCCTCACGGCTGATGCGGCCGTCCTTGTTCACGTCCAGCTTGGCCATCCAGGCGCCCGGGCCACCACGACGGCCATGCTTCCAGCGCGGCAGCTCGTCACGCGACAGCTTGCCGTCCTTGTTCTTGTCCAGCTCGTCGAACTTCGCGGCCAGGCGCGGGTTGGCGGCGGCTTCACTGCGGTCGATGACGCCATCGCCATTGGTGTCCAGCTTCGCATGGCGCTGCGCCGGGGCGTTCGGGTTGGCGGGGGTATCGGCGGCCAGGGCGATGCCGGTGGCGGAGGTGCCCAGCAGCAGGGCCAGCAGCAGGGGGGTACGGATCATGGAGTCACTCCTGGTATGGGGATTGCGTCATTGCGTCGAGGTGATCACTTCACCCTCGGGAGACAACAACGCCCGACCACGACATCGGTTGACGCAGCTGCCAGTTCCGTTCATCCGGCGGACAGTCGCGGCCATTGCGACACGCCGGGGCTATGCTGTGCCCATGGCGATCCACGGCGACAGAGACGACGAACTGAGACTGTTCCAGACCGGCGAGCACCCCTGCGGGTACTGGTCGGACCGGGTTGCGCGCGATCTGGTGCTGGACCCGCAGGACCGCCGCCTGGGTGGGCTGTACCCGCTGGCCCTGAGCTGGGGCTTCCGCCGCAGTGGCGACCTGGTCTACCGCCCGCACTGCGCGCAGTGCCATGCCTGCGTGGCCGTGCGCATCCCGGTGGCGCGCTTTGCCGCCGATCGCAGCCAGCGCCGCTGCGCCGCGCGCAATGCCGACCTGGAGGTGCGCATCACCGCCGCCATGCCGCGCCAGGACCTGTTCGACCTGTACCACCGCTACCTGACCCATCGCCACGCCAACGGCGGCATGGACGACCACGGCCCGCACGAGTTCGAGCAGTTCCTGATCGGCAGCTGGTCGCATACCCGCTTCCTGGAGATGCGCCTGCCCGGCCATGACGGCCAGCCCAGCCAGCTGCTGGGGGTGGCGGTGACCGACGTGACCGAACACGGCCTGTCGGCGGTCTACACCTTCTTCGACCCGGACCATGCCGCGCGCGGCCTGGGCACCTTCGCCATCCTGCAGCAGATCGAGTGGGCCCGCCGCGAGGGGCTGCCGCACCTGTACCTCGGCTACTGGATCCGCGACCACCAGAAGATGGACTACAAGCGCCGCTACCGCCCGCTGGAGGCCTACGACGGCCGCCGCTGGCATGATTTCGACAGCGATCTGGACGGACGCTGACAAACCGCTGACACCGGGCCGGGTGCACAATACGGCCCATGAACATCACCCGCCGCCATCCCCTGATCCTCGCCCTGGCCCTGCTCTGCGGCGCCAGCGCCCCCGCCCTCGCCAAGTCCCCTGCGATGACCGAAAAGCCGTCCTCGACGCTGCGCCTGGCCACCTACAACACCTCGCTGTACTCGGATGATGCCGGTGGCCTGATCAAGGAACTGGAAGGCGACAGCGAGCACGCGCGCAAGATCGCCGCGGTGCTGCAGCAGGTGCGCCCGGACCTGGTGCTGCTGAACGAATTCGACTTCGACGACGCCCACCGCGCCGCCGACCTGTTCCAGAAGCGCTACCTGGAAGTGGCCCAGCCCGGCGGCGGCAAGCCGCTGCACTTCGCCTACCGCTACCTGGCCCCGGTCAACACCGGCGTGCCCAGCGGCCTGGACCTGGACGGCAACGGCACGGTCGGCGGCGAAGGCCGCAGCCGTGGCAACGATGCATGGGGCTACGGCCTGCACCCGGGCCAGTACGGCATGCTGGTGCTGTCGCGCTACCCGATCGACGAAGCCAAGGTGCGCAGCTTCCAGCTGCTGAAGTGGAGCACGATGCCCGGCGCGATCCGTCCGGTCGACCCGCGCACCGGCAAGAGCTTCTACAACGACCAGGTGTGGTCGCAGCTGCGCCTGTCCTCGAAGTCGCATTGGGACGTGCCGGTGAAGACCCCGGCTGGCGTGGTCCACGCGCTGGTCTCGCACCCGACGCCGCCGGTGTTCGACGGCCCGGAAAAGCGCAATGCCGCGCGCAACCACGACGAACTGCGCCTGTGGCAGGAATACCTGTCGGCCGGCGACAAGCCCTGGCTGTGCGATGACAAGGGCCACTGCGGCGGCCTGGCCCAGGATGCGCGCTTTGTGATCTTCGGCGATCTGAACAACGACCCGGTGGACGGCGACGGTCGCCACGAGGCCATCGTCAACCTGATCGAGAACCCGCGCGTGCTGCGCTACCCCACCCCGCGCAGCGTCGGTGGCGAGCAGACCAGCCTGGCCTATGCGGCCAAGGGCATCGTGCGCAAGGGCGCACCGTTCCACGCCACCGGCGATTTCGGCCCGAAGTCCGGCACCATGCGCCTGGATTACGTGCTGCCCTCGACCGGCTTCGAGTACGTCGGCAGCGGCATCTTCTGGCCGGCCAATGAAAGCCCGGAAGCGAAGATCGCCGACGGCAGCGACCACCACCTGGTGTGGGTGGACG
>JAFAFD010000335.1 GCA_023423675.1 Pseudomonadota bacterium
ACATAGGCCGACGGCGGCAGCGTTGCCTGCATCCAGGCGTCCAGCCGCCCCATCACCTCCTTGCCCAGGCCCTGCCCCTGCAACCGGGGCACGACGGCGATATCGCACACCTGCAGGTGGCAGCCACCATCGCCGACGATCCGCCCCATCGCCACCAGTTCGCTGCCCTGGTACGCGCAGACCCCGAACAGGGTATTGGGCAGCGCGCGGCTGGCAGCCTCGGCGGTCTTGGCGCTCAGCCCCGCCAGCAGCCGCAGCTGGCAGTAATCCTCAACGGTCGGCACGCCATCGCGGAACTGGCAGCTCGTCGAATCGTTCATGCGTCATCTCCCGGGTGTCGGGCTATCCTGCCGCAGTCTCGTCGCAGCCGCTGCGACCTTCGCCCATAGAACGCCCATGTGCTATTCCGCCCTGATCCGCGCCGACTACGCCAAGCTCGTCCGTGAGTACGGCGCCGTGCTGTCGCTGGAAGAATTCGCCGAGCTGTACGCACACGATCCCGGCAAGAAGCGACCGAAGACGCCCAAGGCCATGGACGATGGTTTTGCCGGCGCGCGCACCGAACAGGGCCGCGACATCGTGGCGAAGATCCAGCAATGGCATGCCGAGGAGCAGCAGACGCTGCAGGCCGAACTGCTGAAGCAGGGCGAGCGGCGCGACATCGCCAACGCCACCCTGGCCACGCGGCCGACGCAGAAGGCGCGCAACGACCTGCGCGTGGCCAGCAACCGCATCGAGCGAGCACAGGCCCGCCTGGACGATCTGCATCGGGTGCAGCTGCTGCCGCGCGACAACCGCATCTTCCCCGGCACCTATGCACCGGTGATGGTCAGCGAGAACGGGCAGCGGGTGATCAAACCGATGCGCTACCAGTGCCGCCTGCCGGACAAGCCCGCACGCAACGACGTGCTGTACCCGGGCACCTACAACGCGCGCCGCGACAGCCTGGAAGGCTACTGGCGAGGCGCCTTCGGCCTGCGCCATGGCGTGGTGGTGGTCAGTGCGTTCTACGAGCACGTGCCGCGCCATGCCATCGCCGGCCGCAGCCTGGGTGCCGATGAAAAGGAACAGGACGTGGTGCTGGAATTCCGCCCCGATCCACCGCGCGACCTGCTGCTGGCCTGCCTGTGGGCCGAATGGGAAGGACCGGAGGGGCGCCTGCTGTCCTTCGCCGCGATCACCGACGCACCACCGGCCGACGTGGCCGCCGCCGGCCATGACCGCGGCGTGGTACCGATCCGCCGCGAACACCTGGATGCCTGGCTCAACCCCGACCCGGACCAGCTGGCCACGCAGTACGCCATCCTCGATGACCGCGAGGATCTGCGTTACGTCTACGAGGAAGCGGCCTGAGCCGGAAGACTGCGCTCAGGCCCGCGCGCTGCTACGGCCGACCGCGCGCAGCAAGGCCTGCGACAGATCCACCGACAGATAGGGTTTCACCAGCAGCACGCCGTCGCGCATCGATGCAGGTAGCTGATCGGCGGTCATGCCGGTGGCCAGCACGAAGGGCACGCCCGCTGCGGCGAGCGCCGCGGCGACCGGTTCACTGGTTTCGTTGCGGGCCAACCGGTAATCCAGCAGTGCCACGTCCGGCGAGGTTTCCTGCAGCAGGCGCAGCGACTCGGCAACCGTCGCCGCCAGGCCGACGACCACGGCACCGGCCTGCACCAGCTGCATCTGCAGCAGGGCCGCGCTCATTTCGTCGTTTTCGACCACCAACACGCGCAGATCCTGCAACGCCGCCATGGGGCCTCCCCCCACCTGTTAAGCCAATCCAGTATAGCCATCAGCCAGCCATTGCCGACAGGACGGCGGGCTTCCGACCCCCTCCGAAGAGGCCTCTATGAAGGTCCGCCGGGCTCGGTTACACTAGCCCGCTGCTGCCGGTGTGGCGGAATGGTATACGCAGCTGACTCAAAATCAGCCGGGGGTGACCCCATGAAGGTTCGAGTCCTTTCACCGGCACCATCGAACAAAAGGCCAGGTCATCGACCTGGCCTTTTGCGTTTCTGGAGGCTCAGCCCCTCGCTTCAGGGCACCACCCGCAGCATCGGCGTGCGCTGTGCCGTCGAACTGCCCTGCCCCGCATCCACCCGGAATCCGGCCACGGTCTGCAGCAGCTGCGCAGACTGTTCCTCCATGCTGCGTGCCGCCGCCGAGGCCTCTTCCACCAGCGCCGCGTTCTGCTGCGTGCCCTGGTCGATCAGGTCCACGGCCTGGTTCATCTGCTGGATGTCATCGCTCTGCTGCTGGGCCGCCGTGCTGATCTGGGTCATCAGGTCGCTGACCCGGCGTACGTCGCGCACGATCTCATCCATGGTGCGCCCGGCGCTTTCCACCTGCGCGGTGCCGGCGCCGACATTGGCCACCGATGCGTCGATGAGCTGCTTGATCTCCTTGGCCGCGCTGGCCGAACGCTGCGACAGCTCGCGGATCTCGGTGGCCACCACCGCGAAACCACGACCATGCTGGCCCGCGCGTGCCGCTTCCACCGCCGCGTTCAACGCGAGGATGTTGGTCTGGAACGCAATGCCGTCGATCACCCCGATGATGTCGACGATGCGGCGCGAGGAGGCGTTGATCACCGCCATGGTCGAGACCACTTCGTGCACCACGGTGCCACCGCGCGCGGCCACGTCTGCCGCGCCGCCGGCCAGTTCGCTGGCCTGGCGTGCGTTGGTGGCGGTGCGCTGCACGGTGTCGGCCAGGCCCTTCATCGACACCGCCGTTTCCTCCAGCGAGGCCGCCTGCTGCTCGGTGCGCTGGGACAGGTCGCTGTTGCCCTGGGCGATCTCGCTCGCGCCCACCGCAATGGTGTCGGCGGCGAACTTGATCTGGCCAAGAATGCCGGCCATTGCCTCCACCAGCGCGTTGACGCCCTCGCACAGCTCGGCGATCGGCCCGCGCTTGTCGGTCATGTCCACATGGTGGGTCAGGTCGCCCTGTTTTGCCGCCGCCACCACTTCGCGGGTCTGCGCGACGGCGCGCTGGGTGGCCTGGTTCTCGTGCACCTGGGCGGTGATGTCGGTCGCGTACTTCACCACCTTGAACGGGCGGCCGTTCATGTCGAGGATCGGGTTGTACGACGCCTGGATCCACACCTCGCGCCCGCCCTTGCCCAGCCGCCGGTACTGGCCGGCGTCATACTCGCCGCGGCCGAGCTTTTCCCAGAACTGCCGGTATTCGGCACTGCCACGGTGGTCGGGTTCGACGAACAGGGAATGGTGCTGGCCGCGGACCTCGTCCAGCGTGTAGCCGGTGGCGGCCAGGAAGTTGGCATTGGCCGACAGGATGCGTCCGTCCAGGCTGAATTCGATGACCGCCTGCGACTTGTCGATCGCCGCCAGCTGGCCCGCCGAATCGGCGGCCTGCAGCTTCTGCGCGGTGATGTCGGTGGCGAACTTCACCACCTTGTACGGCCGCCCCTGGCGATCCAGCACCGGGTTGTACGAGGCCTGGATCCAGATCTCGCGCCCACCCTTGCCGAAGCGCCGGTACTGGCCGGCGTCGAACTCGCCGCGCGCCAGCCGCGCCCAGAACTCGCGGTACTCGGCGCTGCAGGCATGCTCGGGATCGACGAACAGGGAATGATGCTGGCCCTGGATCTCGTCCAGGCGGTAGCCCAGCGCCTGCAGGACGTTGTCATTGGCCTGCAGGATGGTGCCATCCAGCGCGAATTCGATGACTGCCTGCACGCGATGCAGCGCGGCCACCTGCGCGGACAACTCATCCAAGCGGCCGTCCTGCACGGTCAGCTCGGGGGTGGTGCGGTGGCCGCCCAGCGCGCCCAGCAGCGCGCGCCAAGGCGAAAAACGGGAGTGTGGGTCGGCCGGTGTCTGCTCACCCGCCGTGAAGCCTGGCATCAGCATCGTGGGTTCCTCGGAGTCCAATGAAATGCAATCCGACGGGCCGTTGCCCGGCGGGGCCATCAATTGCCTGGACTTGCAGGCGCGCGGGGAAAGCGTCCTTGTTCGTTGTGCGCGTGAAGCTCTGGACTGCGGACCGCGGAAGGCGGTACACACAGCACGGACCGCCCGTCGGGGGGCGGCATGGAGTCCAACAGCGAGGGACAGGAGCCGGATCCAGTCAGGTTATCGGCGGCCAGGCGGCAGGCTTTAGGGCCATCTGCACGACCGTGTCTTCACAAACCCTTCCGGTACAGCAGCTTGCCCTCGGCCTCGCCCTCGGGCTGGTAACCGTTGCGCTCCAGCAGGGCCACCATCTGCGGGAAGGCCTGCGAGGTCTTCACCTCGATGCTGTCGTAGCCCTGCGCGGCGGCCCAGCGCTGCTGGGTTTCCAGCAGGGCCTGGGCGATGCCCTGGCGGCGATGCGCCGGATGGATGCCGCCGACCCAGCTGTAGAAACGCCGGCGGTCCAGCGCGTAACCCACCTTGAACCCGACCAGTTCACCGCCCTGCTCGGCCACCAGCACCAGGTGGCGACGGCCGGCCAGGCGTTGCATGTAGGTGGCGTGCGTGCGCCCCTGGCCCAGCTCACCCACGCCCTGCAGCACCTGCAGGGCTTCGTCCAGAGAGCCTACCCTTACCAGCATCGTGTTCCTCCGTG
>JAFAFD010000360.1 GCA_023423675.1 Pseudomonadota bacterium
CTGTTGGTGTATGCGGGGGCCATGCCCGGGGTGGGCGCAGGGGGGCGCGTGGGAGTTCCCCGCGGGGGGGGGCCGGGCGCTACCGTGCGGTTGCCGCATCGTCAGGCCGGCCTGACCTCCCTGCAAACCAACTCGGCCAGCTCCCTGCAGGCAAAGAACAGCCCCTCAACCACGCCTTCGTCCAGGTGTCGGCTGGGCGTGGCCACCGATTCGCAGCGGCGTGCCGCATGCAACATCTCGACCCCCGTCAGAATCGCCACGGCGGCACGATCAATCCGGGCCAGCGACTGCCTGCGGCCTTCGGTAAGGTTCTCTTCCGGCCACAACATTCCATCGGAGCCTTCGCCATCGCGGATGCGCTTGAGGCAACCCAGGAAAGTGCTGAGGTCGGAGGAAGGGTTGCTGTCGTCGTTGATGGGGTCATCGACGGGGAAGGGCGGGTTCTTGGGAGTGGTCATGGCGTCGGCTTCCGTGGCTGGACTTAACAGCGCCACCGCGCGGAAGCGGGTGGCGGACGGTGCGTGGCTGCAAACCGGGAAGCGCAATGCAATTAGACCGGTGGGTACGAGTACCCCCACGCACCGCCCGCCATACAGGCCGACGGATTACCCGCCGGCACCGGTTTCCGGACGGTGCCGACGGGCAAGCGTAAACAACATGCATTGATACTTCGCGGGTTTGCAGACCCGGCCACTCGTTGTCAGTGGCACGCCATGGTGTTTACGTCTGCTTGTTCGATGCAATGAGAAAAATCCGAAGATTTTGCGGACATCGGAGAGGCAGGCGCGAGTGTCGCACGCTTCATCCCGGACGCACGCGACAGTGAATGACGCCATCGGGCTCAACGTAAGCCATGCACGTCTATGAGTGACGCAAAGTGCGCGGCAGGCGCCGACGGGTGTGACGCTTCCCGCTTCCTACTTGTTGTATGAAGCGGCCTTCCCGAACGCGTTGATGGCGTGAAGTGTGCCTTGAAGCGACCTGAGCGGCGCTGTTGGCGAGCCAGATGCGACAGCTGATGGGTGGCGGCGCCGCTGCGCTCGCCGGGCATGGCCCGGCGCTACCTTGCGTGGCCCGGCGCTACCTTGCCTGGTCGTACTCGCCCTGGGCGCGCTCCATCTCGGGCCCGTAGTGCAAGGCCCAGTCGTACAGCGCGGTGAACGGCTGCTGCAGCGAGCGCCCCAACGCGGTGATGGTGTATTCCACGCCCACGGGCGTGGTCGGCAGCACGTGCCGTTGAATCAGGCCGTTGCGTTCCAGCCGCTTCAACGCATCGGCCAGCGCCTTGTGGGTGATGCCGTCCAGCCGGCGCATGATCTCGTTGAATCGTGACGGGCGCGAACACAGCACGGTGAGGATGAGGATCGACCACTTGCTGGCGATCTGTTCGAGGATCGGCCGCGAACGGTGCACGTCGATCAGCGCGTCTTCGGCAACGCAGTCGGTACGGGTGTGCGGGCGGGCAGGGCGGGCCATCGATTTACTCCACGATATCTACGCTAGCTTAAGTGCGTATTCTGCCGTAAGTATAAGCTGTATATCATCGGCCGCACTTACCCAAGCGAGGTCGTGATGAGCAGATTGCAGGACAAAGTGGCCCTGGTGACCGGTGGCGGCTCTGGCATTGGAGGCGCGATCGCGCACCGCTTCGCCGCCGAGGGCGCAACGGTATACGCCACCAGCCGATCAGCCGGGGAGGCCGCGCCGCAGCCCTCGGCGGAAACGGGAACCGGGCGCATCGTCCCGCTGCGTGCAGATGCGGGCACGTCGGCTGGGCTTGCACAGGTGTTTGATCGCATCCGTGCGGATGCCGGGCGCATCGATGTGCTGGTCATCAACGCGGGCATTTCCGAGTACGCGATGCTGGGCGACGTCAGCGAAGATCTGTTCGAACGTACCTTCGCGCTGAACGCGCGCGCAGCACTGCTTGCCGCGCAGGGTGCGCTTGAGCTGATGCCGCCCGGTGGCAGCATTGTGCTGATCGGTTCCATTGCCGGGGCCATCGGAACGAAGGGCTATGGCGTGTATGGCGCAAGCAAAGCGGCACTGCGCGCGTTTGCGCGCACCTGGGCGAATGAGCTGGCGCCAAAGGGCATTCGCGTGAATGTGGTCAGCCCCGGGCCGGTGGACACCGCGATGTTCGATGCGGTGAGCGACGAGGTGCGCAAGGCGATCACCGGCCTGGTGCCGATGGGGCGGCTGGGCAGGGCCGAGGAAGTGGCCGCGGCCGCACTGTTCCTGGCCAGCAGCGAGAGCAGCTTCACCACCGGTGCCGAGCTGGCGGTGGATGGTGGGATGGCGCAGGTATAAGCCTGCGCGGTGCCTGGCTGGGCTAGGGCCCGTAGAGTTTTTCCGGGTCTATCCCGGCCAGGGCCAGCACGCGGTCGCGGCGCACCTGCTGAACCCATGCGGCCAACAGCTGGGCGTTGGTGAAGATTCCGAAGTTATTGCACGCGCGGCAGGTCAACTCGATACCCGATTCAACGTGTCCAAGGCCACCCGGCTCGGAATAGCGCGCTTCATCTCCGCAGCGCAGGCATTTGCAGTGCAGGGCCTCCACGCGATGAATTGTTCCGTTGAGGCGCAACAAGGGACGGATCCTGAGGATCCGGAACGCGGGGGACGGGGTCATGTGTCGTGCCGGTGAGGGGCTAGACACGGGGGCGAAGCATTCGCGCCGCAGAGGAGCCAGATGGCTTCACCATACAGCATGCGGGCCGGATTCGAGGGCGGCGCTGCTGGGGATCACGGCCCGCCACCGTGTGAGGGCCATGCTCCATCTTTCCTCACATGCGGCTTTGCTATTCTGCGCGCGGGGAGACACCTGTGGAATGCACGACGTAGGTGTCGCGTAGTCAAACAACCAAGGGAAGTGGTCTGGATGCCCGACAAAGCTGCGCGCGAGCAGTTCGGATTGCTCAGATTCCAAGGCGCTGCACGGCGTGAGAAGGTCGCCTCCCTCCTGTTGCTGGCTGGGATCGCGTGTATCTGCCTCGGCCTGTTCTGGGCCGCCTGTTATCTCTATTACCACCGGGCGGATCTGGCACTGGTGTTTGTCTTCCTCATCGGCGTGGGCGTGCTGGCGCTGCAGCGCAGCCCACGCACCGATGGGACATCACTGCTGGTTGTGGCCCACGGCATCTTCACGGCCATTTTTGCTGTGTCGTTGATCGAGCCGCCCGTCGGCGATGTGCCCCGATCAGTGCATCTGTTTTTCCTGCCGCTGGCGGCGGGCGCGGCGTTCACCTTCGAGGCCCGCGAGCGCTACGGCTCGCTGCTCTTTCCCCTGATCTGCCTTCTGGTGTTCGCGGGTTTCGCGGTAGGCATCCTGGATTCGTTTGCCCCCGGCCGTTCGCCACCGCTGGAGGTGCGTGGCTGGGGCGTATGGGCCAACACGCTGCTGGCCATCGCATTGCTGGCCGCGATCTTTACCATCTACCGGCGGGACGTCAGCAAGCAGCTGCGCCTGGAGCGCGAGCTGGGGCGCGCGGTACGTAACGGAGAGATCACTGTGCACTATCAGCCGCAGGTCCGCGGACCGGGCGAGCTGGTGGGCGTGGAGGCGCTGGTGCGGTGGCGCCACCCTGTGCAGGGTGTGCTGTCTCCGGTGGCGTTCATTCCATTGGCCGAGGAAAGTGGCCTGATCCGCGACATTGGAATGGAAGTGCTGCGCCAGGCGTGCGAAATGCTCAAGCAGTGGTCCAGTGCGCCATCCACCCGTCAGCTGCGCGTGGCGGTGAACATCAGCCCCGTCCAGCTGCGGGATCCTGGCTTTGTTGATGCAGTGGCGGCTGTCATACAGCATGCGGGCATTGACGCCGCGTTGCTGGAATTCGAACTGACAGAGTCGGCTTTGTCCCATGACACCGTGGCGGTCGTGGACAAGATGAAGTCGATTGAAGTGCTTGGGGTGACGTGGGCGCTGGATGATTTCGGAACAGGGTATTCGTCGCTTTCAACGCTGCGCACGCTGCCGCTGCGGAAGCTGAAGATTGATCGGCAGTTTGTTGACGCCGCTGCCAGCCAGGAAAGCGCGCAGCAGCTGCTGGGCAAGATCATCGAAATTTCCCAGGTGATGGGAATGAGCGCACTGGCAGAAGGCGTGGAGACGTCAGCGCAGCATGAGCTGCTGCTTGGGCTGGGCTGCGAGCTGTTCCAGGGCTATCTGTTTGCACGGCCGATGCCTGCGCAGGCGCTGGCGGGCTGGATGGCCGACCAGGCAGACAGCGGAATTGCTGGAAAGCGCTGATGATCGCCTGCATGCAGCTGATAGGACGCCACCTGCCGCCAACCGCACCGCAATGCGTGCGGAGAACTGTAGAGCCGAGCCTATGCTCGGCTCAATGTCCCCTCGCGCGATGGGCAAGCGCAGCCGAGCGTGGGCTCGGCTCTACACAGCCGATGCCTGGTCACGGGGCAATCAACAACATCGGGTCGATCAGCGGTATTTCGCCCTTGTCGGCCATGGCAATGCTCTGGCTGCAGAACACATAGCCCAGCGGGTTTTCCGCCCGCAGTCGCTTGCGCGGGACGCTCTCGATGTCGCCCACCTCATCCACGGCCAAGCCGATTACGTCATTTCCCGCGCGCACCAGCACCATTGCCGGGCACGTGTAGGTGAACGGGGCCAGCCCGCTGAGGCGGCGCAGATCGGCCACGCGCAGGGCATCCCCGCGCACGGTCAGCCTGGGCCCGCCTTCGCCCACCGGGCGGTCAAAGGTCTCCGGGCCGCGGATCTCGACGGCGGCCTGGACATCCACAGCGAACCACTGCTCACCGGCTCGTACGGCCAGGAATTCAAAGAACGCGCGCGACGGCGAGGCCGGTGGTCCGGCCGAGGGGGAAGAAGGCTGCAAAGGAATTCCAGTGGAAGGGGCATTGCTGCTGCGGCTGCATCATGACGCGTTGCCGCCGCAAAAGGTGTGCGGAGAACATGAACGCCCTGAATGCCGTTCAGCCAGCCGTAGGGCTCACGCCGGGGCGTAGGGTGCCCTGTGCAAGGTGGCCAGATCGGCGGCGCTGATCGGACGCGACAGCGCGAAGCCCTGGATTTCATCGCAGCCATAGGCCTGCAGCAGGGCGACCTGCTCGAGCGTTTCCGCCCCTTCGCCCACGGTTTGGTAGCCCAGGCCATGGGCCAGGCCGATGACCGCCTTCACCTTCAGCTGCGCGCGGCTGTCGGTGGACAAGGCGTCGATCATCGATTTGTCCAACTTGATCGTGCTGATGGGCAGGTCGGTCAGGTAGCCGAAGTTGCTGTAGCCACTGCCGAAATCATCCACCGCGATGCGGACGCCTGCCGCCGCCAGCCGTTTCAGTTGTTCCCCGGGAGATGAATCGGCGCGCAGCCACTCGCCCTCGGTAATCTCGAATTCCACATCCGTGCAGGCCAGGCCGTGCATGTGGATGCGGGCGATGAGACGGTCGGCCATCCCTGCACGCGCAACGTCGCGCGGAGACAGGTTGATGGACAGCGTCAATGGAAGGCCGTCCCGACGCCACTGTGCCAGCTGCCTGAGTGCATGATCGAGCACCCAGTCGGTCACAGCTTCCATCAAGGCGGTGCGTTCGAACACGGGAATGAATTCAGCCGGGCTCACCGCACCCAGTTCGGGATGACGCCAGCGCAGCAGCACTTCCGCACCGACCGGCACCAGATCCAGCGCGCGGTACCGCGGCTGGTAGACCAGATGAAACTCCTCATTGAGCAGGCCACGCTCGGCGTCGGTGGCCAGGCGGTAGCCACGCTTCAATCCGGCATCGCGACTGGCCGAGTACCAGCAGAAGGGCGTTCCCGTGCTGTGCGCGCAGTGCAGGCCGATCAGCATGCGCCGCAGGGCATCGTCGGCTGTGTGCAGGCCCAGCTCGACCTCGCAGAGGCCGGCATGGAACAACGGCGACATCGGCACGGCAGCGGCAAGCATAGGCCGGGTCAACCGGCCATGCAGTTCGGTCACCAGCCGCTCCGCCGCGTCCGGATCAGGTTGTTCCAGCACGAATGCGAACCGGGTAACGCCCACGTGGTAGACCTTGCCAACTCCCTCCAGAGCGGCTTTAAGGCGTGCACCCGCCCGGCGGATGAGCGCTTCCAAAGGCGCCATGCCCAGCACCTGGCCTGCCTCGTTGGCGCGCGGCAGATCCAATATGTCCACCAGCACGGCAATGCAGGCACGCCCCGGTGCGCGCGCCGACCACGCGGCATAGTCAAGCGAGAACTGGTGGCGATTGGGCAGCCCACTGACGGGATCGCGGCGGCCGGTCAGCACGCGCAGCTCAAGTTCGTTCATGACCGCGATGGCCAGCGTCTGCAGTTGCCTGCGGTCGTCATCGCCGAACGTGCGGACGTCAGGGTCCATGACGCACAGGGCGCCGATGGCTACCCCATTCTTGGCGACCAGCGGAGCCCCGGCGTAGAAACGAAGATGCGGCGGCTCGACCACCAGCGGGTTGCCGGCAAAGCGCGGGTCAACGCGCAGGTCAGGCACGACCATGCCATCGGCCGAGCGGATGGTGTGGGCGCAGATGGAATGCTCGATCTGCATCTCGGCGACGTCCAGGCCCTGGCGGGCAATCATCCGCTGCCGGTCGGTTTCCACGAGCGACACGAAAGCCACCTGGCTCTGGAACAGTCGTGTGGCCAGTTCGGTCAGGCGGTCAAGCGAGCTGCTGGCGACGTCGTCCAGGACATCCAGGCTGCCCAGCGTCGACATGCGTTCTTCTGAACGGGTAGGGGCCATGTGCTGATTCCGGTTGAACGGTAGCGCAGGGAAGCCGGAGTGCCGCGGTACTGACGGAAAGGCGGCGGTGTCAGATATACAGGTGGCCGGCGGGGATGCCGTGTAGACGCGGCAAGCAGCGCGTCAAGACGGCGGTGGAGGCCGCTGGCTGCGCTTGCGGTAGAGCACGCTCTGGTTGCGGCCGCCGTGCTTGGCCCGGTACAGCGCCTTGTCGGCCTGGCGGATGGCCAGATCCGGGTTGGCCTGGGTTTCCGGATAATGGCTGACCCCGGCGGAAATGGTGATGTGCCCGACCTCTGCGAAGGTCTGCGCTTCGATGGCGACGCGCAGGCGCTCAGCCACCTGCAGTGCGGTCTCGGCCGTGACCTCCGGCAGCAGCACCAGGAACTCCTCGCCACCCAGGCGGCACAGCACGTCCTGCGGGCGGGCGTTGGCGCGCATGCTCTGGGCGACGCCGGCGATGACCTGGTCGCCAACGTCGTGGCCGTGGCGGTCGTTCACTTCCTTGAAGTGGTCCACGTCGAGGGTGATGAC
>JAFAFD010000362.1 GCA_023423675.1 Pseudomonadota bacterium
GGCTCTGACCCCATGTCTGGCGGAAGACGAAGGCATATTGCGCGACCGGGGTCGCACTCCTTATGCTCCCGCGCCATGCGGGCCAGGGTGGCCCTTGGGGGATCCATGCGAAGGATATGGGTGTTGCTGCCACTGCTGGCGGCGGCAGGTGATGCGTGCGCGCAGCGTGTGTACAAGTGCAACGATGGCGGTCGTAGCGTCTACCAGACGCTGCCCTGCCCGAGCGGGCAGGATACGGGCGTGACGCGGCCGATCGTGCGTGATCCCAAACTGACCTGGCAGGAATCTGAGCGGGTCGACCGCGAGCTCCGCGATGCCCGCCGTCAGCTTCAGGCCAACGCCGGCCGCAGTGCGCCGCAGGGCTCCGGCACGGTCATCGAGGCCGCCAGCAATGCCGAGGCCTGCGACAAGGCGCGTGCGCGCCGCGAGATGGCCGAGTGGTTCGGCACGCGCACGCCGCAGCGGCAGCTCAACGACGACGTCACCCGCGCCTGCGCTTCGCGCTGAAGGCGGGGGCCCAGGCCCCGGCCCCGGCCAACCCATGCTTGATTAACGAAATGCGAATGCCTATCATTTACTGATCGGTTGTACGCTCAGCCACCTGGCGCCCCCACCGCGCTTCCGCCCGTGTACATCCCCGGCTCCTCGTGCGCCGACGGCCCTGGCCGTCAGCGCGTGGCGATGGGAGATGCCTCGGGTCGCGCGATTCCGCGCAGGCGCCCGCACGCATGGATTCCATCGCTGATGTTTTTCTCCTGCATGGAATCGCACTGTATGACCCGACCGAACATCCCCGTCGTTTCACCCTTGGCGCTGGCCCTGGCCACGCTCTTGTGTGCCCCGCTGGCCCACGCCGATGCACCGTCCGCTGCCGATGCGCGCACGCTGGATACGGTGAAGGTGACCGCCGACGGCGAGATCCAGAACGGCTACACGGTGAAGAACGCGCGCAGTGCGACCAAGCTGGATCTGTCCCTGCGCGAGACGCCGCAGTCGGTCACCGTCATCACCCGCCAGCGCCTGGATGACATGGGCCTGTTCTCGCTGTCCGATGTGATGGGCCAGGTCACCGGCGTGCATGTGGCGGTCACCGACAGCGAGCGCATCAACTACGTCTCGCGCGGCTACAACATCACCAATTTCCAGATCGACGGCATGCTCAACACGTTCGGTGGTTCGATCAAGACCAACACCGACAACGTGATCTACGAGCGCATCGAAGTGATCCGCGGTGCTACCGGCCTGACCACCGGTGCCGGCGATCCGTCGGGCACCATCAGCATGGTGCGCAAGCGCCCGACCGATACGTTCCAGATGGGCGCCAACCTCATTCTGGGCCGCTGGGGCAACCAGCGCATGGAAGTGGACCTGGGCGGCCCGATCGCCTGGGACGGCCGCATCCGTGCACGCGTGGTCGCCGCCAAGCAGCAGAGCGATTCGTTCCGCGATGTCTACAAGCTGGACAAGGACGTGTTCTACGGCATCGTCCAGGCCGACCTGACCGACAGCACCCTGTTCGAACTGGGCTACGAGTACCAGTCGCCGCGCACCACCGGTGTGACCTGGGGCGTGGTGCCGTACTGGGGTGCCGATGGCAATCCGGCCAACCTGCCGCGCTCGACCAACCTGTCGGCGTCGTGGAGCAGCTGGCCGATGGTGGAAAAGACCACCTTCGCCCGCCTGGAACAGCAGCTGGGCAATGGCTGGTCGGTGAAGGGCAACGTGACCCATGCCGTGCGCGATACCGACGGCAGTGTCTGGTACGGCGCAGCCGGCAACCCACGTCCGGACGGCACCGGCGTGACTGCCTATGTCTCGCACTTCAACGAACACAGCACCATGGACGTGTTCGACGTGAATGTCGGCGGCCCGTTCCAGCTGTTCGGGCGCGAGCATGAGCTGGTGTTCGGATTGGGCCAGTCGGTGCGCAAGGGCGAATCGGAGGCCACCTCGTTCGATACCAGCGCACCGGGCTACATGCAGGTAGCCGACTGGCGCAACTGGACTGGCGACGTGCCGGTGCTGCCGGTCATCCGCTACGGCCGCCTGGCCTCGGAAAACGAGCTGCGCCAGCGCGCGGCCTACGTGGCCGCCCGCCTGCGCCTGGCAGACCCGCTGCTGGCCGTGGTCGGCGCCCGTTACGGCAGCTGGGAAACCCGCCAGTGGGCCTACGGCTACGATGCCGACGGCAACCGCAACCGCACCACCCGCACCGGCTACAAGCCCGACGACACCCTGACCCCGTACGCTGGCCTGGTCTACGACTTCAACGACATGTTCAGCGGCTATGTCAGCTATACCGACATCTTCAAGCCGCAGAACTACCGCGACCGCAACGGCAACTACCTGGAGCCGGTGGTCGGCGACATGTACGAGGCCGGCGTGAAGGCCGAGTTCTTCGGCGGCCTGCTCAATGCCTCGGCGGCGGTGTTCGAAGGCAAGCAGGACAACGTGGCTGAGATCGACGATTCGGTGCCGCTGAACTCGCTGCCCGATGGCGGCCAGGCTTACCGCTCCACCGGCAAGGGCAACAAGGTGAAGGGCTGGGAAATCGAAACCCAGGGCAGCATCGGCGAACAGTGGAACGTGTCGGCCGGCTTCGCCCATACCAAGATCCGCAACGCCGCCGGCGTGCTGCAGCGGACCACCACCCCGCAGGACACCTTGCGTCTCAACGCCAGCTGGCGCCCCGGCGGTGCCGACAGCCGCTTCTGGCTGGGCGGCGGCGTGACCTGGCAGAGCAGCATCTGGAACAACAGCACCAAGCCGGTCGCCACGGGTGGCACGCAGAGTGCACGCATCACCCAGGACGCGTTCTACCTGCTGAACCTGGGCGGCGGCTATCGCTTCAACGAAAACTTCAGCGCGCAGGTGAACGTCAACAACCTGCTGGACAAGAAGTATTACAACAACGTCGGTTTCTACAACGGCGTGTACTGGGGTGAACCGCGCAACGTCACCATGACCCTGCGCTGGAAGCTCTGATGCCCTGATGGATGGCGCCGGTTCTGCGACCGGCGCCCGGCCACGGATGGCCACCCCCGGCGCGCTTCGGTGCGCCGGCCTTTCTTCCAACGAACCTGCAGGACCGCCGTGGACCGCTCGCCCGAACTTGCCAGCTCCCGCCTCAGCACCTTCTTCGCCAGCGAACGCTGGGGAGTGCTGTCCCGTTCCCTGGCCGCGATCTTCGGTGGCTACGCGCTGGCTTCGATGACCAGCGTGTTCTGCGCCGTGGCCCTGCCCGCCGCGCGTGGGCAGGCCGTGCTGACCGGCATGCTGCTGGCCATCGTGGTCGCCGCCTGTGCCGCGCTGTGGGCCTTCGCCACGCGCAGCGCACTGCGCGCCTGGGTCGGCATCCTCGGCCCCACCCTGCTGCTGGCCGCCGCGTCGCGCCTGCTGGGGGCCTGGGCATGAAGAACGGATTCCGCCAGTCGATGGCCTGGCTGCACACCTGGACCGGCCTGCTGGTCGGCTGGCTGCTGCTGCTGATCTTCATGGCCGGCACCGCCAGCTACTACCGCGAGGAGATCAGCCGCTGGATGCGTCCGGAGCTGCCCAGCGCCAGGGTCAGCACCGACGTGGCCGCGCAGCGCGCCATCGATTTCCTGCAGGACAAGGCCGGCAACGCCGAGATGTGGTACGTGACGCTGCCGCAGCCGCGCAACCCGGCGATGAGCACCTTCTGGCGCGTGCCCGCCGACCAGGCCGATCCTTCCAAGGGCCGTCGCGGTGCCTTCGGCGATGCAACGCTGGACCCGAACACCGGCGGCGAACTGAAGGCGCGCGACACCCGTGGCGGTGATTTCTTCTACCGCCTGCATTTCGACCTGCACTACATCCCGGTGTACTGGGCGCGCTACCTGGTGGGCTTCTGCGCGATGTTCATGCTGGTGGCGATCATCACCGGTGTCATCACCCACAAGAAAATCTTCAAGGACTTCTTCACCTTCCGCAAGGACAAGGGCCTGCGGTCGTGGCTGGATTTCCACAACGTCAGCGCGGTGATGGCCCTGCCCTACCACGCGATGATCACCTACACCGGCATCGTCACCCTGATGATCATGTACCTGCCGTGGGGCGTGAAAGTGGCCTACCCGCAGGACGAGGACAAGTTCTTCGCCGAAGCCTTCGGTGGCATGCCCGAGGTGAGCGCACCGGCCGAGGGCCGCGCGGTGCCGATGCCGATCGCGCAGCTGCTGGACAGTGCGCGCGCGCACTGGAAGGGCGTGGAAGTGGCCGGCTTCACCGTGACCAACCCGGGCGCCGCCAACGCAGTCATCGACATCCGCCAGCGCGACGGCAAGCGGCTGTCCACCGATACTCCGGCACTGCGCTATGACATGGCCAGCGGTGCCCTGCTGCAGGAGAGCCCGCCTTCCGGCGGCGCCACCGCCACCCGTGGCGTGATGTATGGCCTGCACCTGGCCCGCTTCGCTGATTGGGGCCTGCGTGCGTTGTTCTTCCTGTCCGGCCTGACCGGCTGCCTGATGGTGGCCAGCGGCGTGGTGCTGTGGGCGGTGAAGGAACGGCCCAAGCACGCCAAGAGCGGGCGCATCGGCTTCGGCCTGCGCCTGGTCGATGCGCTGAACATCGGCGCCGTGGCCGGCCTGCCGATCGCGTTTGCCGCCTACTTCTGGGGCAACCGCCTGCTGCCGCTGGAGATGGCCGAGCGTTCGAACGCCGAGGCCAACGTGTTCTTCTACGCCTGGGGCGCCGCCCTGCTGGCCGCCTTCATCTGGCCCAAGCGGATGATGTGGGCGTGGCAGCTGTACATCGGCGCGGCCGCCTTCGCGCTGGTGCCGGTGGTCAATGCCCTGACCACCCACGCACACCTGGGCGTGACCCTGCTCAGTGGCGACTGGGTGCTGGCCGGCTTCGATCTGTCGATGCTTGCCTTCGGTGCGATGCTGGCGATGTGCGGCTGGCGCATGCAGCGCTGGACGCCGCCGCTGAGCGCGGCTGAAAAGAAGAAGCGCGCAGCGGCGGCTGCAGCCGCCAAGGCACCTGCGGCGCCTGCGGCTACCGAAGCGGAGGCCAGCGCATGATGCTGCTGGCCCTGACCCTGTCGTTCTCCGCGTTCACCGCGCTGTCGCTGGCGATGGAAAAGCACCAGCAGGACCTGCACGGCAAGGCCGCCGCGACGCCGGCACGGCGCACGCAGTGGCGCGTGCTGGGCTGGGTGTTGCTGACGGTCGCGTTCGCGCTGTGCGTGGTCGACCACGGCTGGGCGATGGGCCCGGTGCTGTGGCTGGGTGCATTGACCCTGGCCGGCGTGCCGCTGGCCTTTGGCCTGTACCCGTACCGGCAGACGTGGATCGCACCGCTGGCCATCGCGCTGCCGGTTCTCGGCCTGGTGGTGGCGTTTTTGTAACCCGGCAGCCGGGGTCGGATCCCTTGCGCATTGCGCAAGGGCTCTGACCCCATGGAGGCACCAAGCATCCACGCATGGCGTGGATCTACTACGGGCATGGCCCGCGCGGCCGGGGTCGGATCCCTTGCGCGCAGCGCAAGGGCTCTGACCCCATCCCCAGGCATCGCGTATCCACGCATGGCGTGGATCTACTACGGCTGCAGCCGGGGTCAGAGCCCCTGCGCTGCGCGCAGGGGATCCGACCCCGAAACTCCGGTCAGCCCAGGCGCTTCAGTTCCCACGCGCGGTGGATGCGCGCGTTGCGCTCGAAGTCCGGGCCAATCGTGCGCGCGGTGATCTCGCGGCACTGAGCGAACTCAGCAATGGCGTTTTCTTCCAGCTTGAAGCGGCGGAAGTTGTTGGAGAAGTACAGCACGCCACCCGGCGCCAGGCGCGCCACCGCTGCACGCAGCAGCTTCAGCTGCTCGCGCTGCACGTCGAAGTCGTCGGCACGGGCCGAGTTCGAGAACGTCGGCGGATCGCAGAAGATCACGTCGTACTGGCCGCGGTCGCCTTCCAGCCACGCCATCGCATCGGCCTGCACCAGCAGGTGCTGGTTGCCGCCCTGGCCGTTCAGCGCCAGGTTGTCGTAGCACCACTGCAGGTAGGTCGCCGACAGGTCGACGCTGGTGGTGCTGGCCGCGCCGGCCACCGCCGCCTGCACGCTGGCCACGCCGGTGTAGCAGAACAGGTTGAGGAATCGCTTGCCACGCACCTGCTCGGCCATCATCCGGCGCAGCGGGCGGTGGTCCAGGAACAGGCCGGTATCGAGGTAGTCGAACAGGTTCACTTGCAACAGCGCGTTGTTTTCGCGCACCACGATGAACTCGTCACGCTGCTCGAAGCGACCGTACTTGCTGCCGCCCTTGCCGCGCTCGCGCGACTTCATCGACACCTGCTCCGGCGGCACGCCGAACACTTCGCGCGCGGCGGCCAGCAGTTCGTTGCGGCGACGGCGCACGTCGTTTTCCGGAATCGCGGCCGGTGCGGCGTATTCCTGCACGTGCAGGAAGGTGCGGCGCTGGCCGCCATCTTCTTCGTAGACGTCGATGGCCGCCGCATATTCCGGCAGGTCGGCATCGTAGGCGCGGAAGCAGGTGATGTCCTCGCGCGCGCGCCAGCTCTTGAACTTCTTCAGGTTCTTGCGCAGGCGGTTGGCCACCATCTGCGCGCCTTCGCTCAGCTCGCGCGGCTGCGCCGGGTCGCGGCCCGGCACGGCGATCGGGTCGCAGACGATCAGCGCGCATTCCAGCGCACCGTTGAACATCTGGTACTTCTTGCCGGCGCGCAGGCCGGTGGCGAAAGCGAGTTCGTCATTGCCGCACAGCAGGCTGGCGCGCCATTGCGGCACGGCCTTCTGCAGGGCGTTGCCCAGCGCGCGGTACAGCGCCGGATCGGCGGCCAGGCGCTCGTCGTAGGGCGGGTTGCAGACCACCGCGCCGATTTCCTGCTCCGGTGCGGCCAGGTCGGCCACGTCCGCACGGGTGAAGCGGATGGCGTGGGCCACGCCGGCCACTTCGGCATTCTCGCGGGCGGCCTGGATGGCCACCGGGTCGATGTCGCTGCCGTGGATGACCGGCTTCAGCGCGGCCAGGCCAGCAGCTTCGCGGTCACGCGCTTCACTCTGGATGGTCTTCCAGGCGGCCTTGTCGAAGCCCAGCCAGCGGCTCGGCGGCAGGCTGCCATGGCGCATCAGGCCGGGGGCGACGTCGGCGGCCATCAGCGCGCCTTCGATCAGCAGCGTGCCGCTGCCGCACATCGGGTCCAGCAGGCCACCACCGGCGGCGTGCAGGCGCGGCCACTGCGCGCGCATCAGCAGCGCGGCGGCCAGGTTTTCCTTCAGCGGCGCCTCGTGGGCAGCACCACGCCAGCCACGGCGGTGCAGCGGGCCGCCGCCGAGATCGATCGACAGCGAGGCACGGCCCTTGCGCAGCGACAGGGTCACGCGCACGTCGGGCAGGTCGGTGTTGACCGAGGGGCGTTCCAGGCCTTCATCGCGCATGCGGTCGACGATGGCGTCCTTGATCCGCTGCGCGGCGAAGCGCGCGTGGGTGATCTTGTCGCCGGACACGTGCGCGTCCACCGCCAGGGTCATTTCCGGCTTGATGTGCTCATGCCACGGCAGCGCACGCACGCCGTCGTACAGGGCCTGCTCGTCCGGGCATTCGAACTCGTCGATCGGCCACAGCACGCGGCTGGCCAGGCGCGACCACATGACGATCCGCAGCGCCTGCTCCAGTTCGCCATCGGCGTTGACGCCGGCAATGGTGGCGGTGGCCTTGCCAAGGCCCAGGGCCGACAGTTCATCGGCAAGCAGGTATTCCAGGCCCTTGGCGCAGGAGACGAAGAATTTCACGGGATCGGTTCGCAGGTGGTCGGGCGCGGCACAGGGGCCGGGCCAGTCGGAAAGGAGGGCCGTGGACACGGCCGGCAGGCCCGCGCCGGGGGCGGCGGGGCTGCCATTGTAGTCAAAGCGGGCGGGCGCGCCGTGCGCCCGGGCTTCACAGCTGGCGCAGCAGGCGCTCGAAGGCCTGCGCGGAGGCCTCCACGTGGCGTTCCAGGCGGTGGCCGTCGTCCACCAGCAGCAGCTGCGCCGAGCGCGCCTGCGACCAGGCGATGACCCCGGCGGCCGGCACCACTTCGTCATGCCAGGCCTGGACCACGGTGGTCGGCACGGCGGCAGCGTCCAGCGCCGGCATCGGGCCCATGGTGGTGGGCGGCACCATCAGGAACAGGCCGGCCACCGGCACCTGCAGCGAGGCGATGCCGGAAATGTAGGCGCCGAGGCTGGAGCCGGCCAGCACCACCGGGCCCTGCGCGGCGGCCGCGGCGGCACGCTCGACCAGGCGCTGCAGGCGGGTTCTCACGTCGCCGACGCGGCTGATCTCGCTCATCGCGTCCAGGTCGGTGTAGTCGGGGCGCTCGTGGGTCCAGCCCAGGCGCTCGGCAACCTCGGCCAGGGCGGTGACCTTGGTGGCCTCCGGGCCGCTC
>JAFAFD010000274.1 GCA_023423675.1 Pseudomonadota bacterium
GCGCTACCAGATCAATGCGGCGTGGCTCAGAAGTCCGCGCGGATGCCGAAGGTGACGCGGCGGCCGGAGAACTCGTACTGGGTCGGGAACGCCTTGTCGATCGTGTAACCGCTGGTCTTCTCGTCCAGCAGGTTGATCGCTTCCAGGTTCAGCTTCCAGGTGTCGTTGAGGCGGAAGCCGATCGAGGCATCCAGCTGGCCATAGGCATCGCGGTAGACCGGATACATGTTCAGGTGGATGTACTCGACGTACTTGTCCTTGTAGTTGTACGAGGCGCGCGCGCTGAAGCGGTCGTTCTCGTAGTACAGGGTGAAGTTGTACGCCTTCTCGGCCAGGCCTTCCGGCGGGGTCGGGATGTCCAGGTCGGACGCACCGGTCAGCGAGTTGTCCAGCTGGGTGTAGTTGGCATTGATGCCCCAGCCTTCCAGTGCCGGATGCAGCATCGACAACGGCAGCTGCGCGACCAGCTCGACGCCGGTGACCTTGTAGGAACCGTCGGCGTTGACCGGCTGGTAGACCTCGAAGTCGTAGTAGCCGTCCAGCGAACCGTTGGCGTTGAGCTTCTCGACGTTCGGCACGATGCCGGTCAGCGACTGCCGCACCACGCCGTCGATCTTCTTGGAGAAGTAAGACGCGGCCAGCAGGCCACCGTTCTGCAGGTACTTCTCCAGGCCCACTTCCCACTGCTTGGCGGTGGTCGGCTTCAGCGCCGGGTTGCCGTCCATGAAGCGGAAGCTGCTCCAGCTGACGGTGCGGCGGTAGGCGATGTCGGTCAGCGACGGACGCATCAGCGTCTCCGAGGCGGCACCGCGCAGCACCAGGCCGTCGGCGATCTCGGCGGTCATGTTGAAGCTGGGCAGGATCTTGCTGTAGTCGCCGCTGCTGGAAATCGGCGTCGGCGTGTAGCCGTTGCTGCCATCGGCGTTCTGCACCGGGTGGAAGCCGGCGGAGTCGACATCGGTGTCGATCGAACGCACGCCCAGGTTGGCGTACACCGGCACGGTGCCAATGTCGAAGTAGAAGTCGGCCATGGCATACAGCGCCAGGGTCTTCTCCTTCACCTCGTAGTACTGGCCCGGATCGATCGGGGTTTCATAGCCCGGGTAGCGGAACGTGGCGCGCGCATAGGCGTTGGACACCTGCTGCCAGTCCAGGTCGCTCGGGCGATATGCACCACCCGGTGCCAGCTGGCTGATCCACACCGGGTTGCTGTCGGCCAGCGTGCGCGTGTTGACCCACGCGGCGCTGCCGGCGGTCGGGCCCTGGATCTTGCCGCTGCCGAACTCGCGTTCCTTGGTCTTGTCGGTGTAGCGCGCGCCGAACTGCACGCCGCTCAGGGCCGGGAAGAAGGCCAGGTTCATCTGCCGGCGCAGGTCGAGCTGCGCGGCATACTTGTCATCCTTCACCTTCTCCAGCTCGGTTTCGTACGCTTCGAACAGGTACTTGTCCGCGGCGTTGTACATGTCGAAACCGCCGGTGGTGCTGGGCACGGTCTCGCCGCCGTTGCTGGTCCAGCGCGTGCGCGACGGCGCGTAGGCCACGTGCTTGAGGTTGGCGTAGTCCGAGTCCTTGCGCGCGCCGGAATAGCCGACCAGCGCGTCGATGTCCCAGCCACCCACCTTCCAGTCCAGCTTGCTGCTGAACTGACGGTAGTCGGTGTTGGCGTTGCGTTCCTTGCTGAGGATCTCGTGCTGGGTGGCGGTGTAGGACACGTCCTTCAGCACGGTGATGCCGTAGGCCGACAGCGTGTCGCTGTCGTAGTCGTGGATGGTGTCCAGCGTGCTGCGGCTGGACGCCGAGTACGCCGCGGCATCGTACTCGTCCTCGTGCGTGTCATAGCCGCCGAGCATCGCATCGAAGCTGAGCGAGAACGTGTCGCTGGGCTTGAACTGCAGCGACGCGGTGGCCCCCCACTGGTCCTGCTCGTTGAGGTAGACGCGGTCGCCGACCTTGTCCTGGAAGATGATGCGGCTGGTCTCGTCCTTGTCCATGCGGTCCTGCACGACGATGCCGGCATCGCGCGCCAGCACGGCGGCGGCCTGCGAACCACGCGTGCCCGACGCTTCCAGGAAGCGGCCCATGGGACGGAAGTTGATGCCCGAGTTGGAGTCGGTGCGGTTGGTGCGCTTGGCCTTGGAGAACGACACCAGGCCGCCCCAGTCGCCCCAGGTGTCACTGGCGAGGAAGGAGATCTTCGGGTCGATCTTGCCGTTGATCGAGTTGTGCGAGGCTTCGGCCGAGGCACTGAACTTCGGCTCGGGGAAGTCGAACGGCTTGGCCGTTTCGATGTAGACCGAACCGGCGATGCCACCTTCCTCGTCGGCGGCGGTCGGCGACTTCTGCACGGTGACCGTCTGCACCACGTCGGCGGCGAAGATGTCGAACTGCACGTCGCGCCCGCCACTGCCCGAGGCGGTGGCCAGGTTGTTGATCGAGACCAGGGTGAACTCGCTGGGCAGGCCGCGCACGCTGACCTTGCTGCCCAGGCCCTTGTTGCGCTCGATGGTCACGCCCGGCATGCGCTGCAGCGCTTCGGCGAGGTTCTGTTCGGGGAAATCGGCGACGTCGGTGGCGACGATCGAATCGGAGAAACCGATGTTGGCGCGCTTGAGGTCGACCGCGCGTTCCAGGCTCTTGGCATAGCTGCCGGAGACGGTGACGGTGTCCAGCTGCTGCAGCTGTTCGCGGGTATCGCCATCGGCGGCTTCTTCAGCCATTGCATCGATGGGCAGTACGGCGAGGCCGCCGATCAGCACCGCATGCACGGCGCGGGACAAAAGCTTCGCATGGGGGGCCGCAGCGGCGGCCTCCCGGTTCTGGTAACGCATCGGATGATTTCCCGGTTCCCTGTGGTGACTTACGCCGCGCCTGCCCGTGTTCCGTGGGTGCAGGCCCCTGCGCCGCGTTGCCGACGTTCGGCGGGCACCGAGCCTAGGGGGAATTGTTAAGCCTGTGTTGCGCTGCGGGACGGACGACGACCAAACCACCAGCCACCGAGCAGCTGCACCGGCAGCGACACCAGCAGGGCGATGGCGAACCAGCGCGGGAAATCGCCGCCCATCACCCACAGGCCGTAGCCGCTGCCGAGTACCAGCAGGGTCCAGATCGAGGTGCCATGCGCACGCGGCCAGCACGGTGCGTAGTAGGTGGCGAAGGCGATGCCGACGATGCCGCCGAGCACGGTGAAGGCCAGGTCCCAGCCCAGTTGCGCTTCGCTGCCGGGGTGCAGGCCGAACAACGACGGCAGCCAGCCGCCGGCACTGCTGACCAGGGCCAGCGCGAGCAGCGCGCCGACCAGGGCGACGACGGACAGGAAAACGGTCTTGAGCATCTCGGGCATGCCGTCATTGTACGGCGTGCGCGACGGTGCAGCCGAGCATCGGCTCGGCTCTACAGGGGCTCAGGCCTTGCCGGCGGCCTGCAGCGCGGCGAATTCCTCGTCGCTGAACAGCCGCGAGCGCAGCAGGAAGCGCACGCCCTCGCCGTTCTCCAGCGAGAACATGCCGCCGCGCCCTGGCACCACGTCGATGATCAGCTGGGTGTGCTTCCAGTATTCGAACTGCGAGGGACTGATATGGAACGGCGCGCCGCCGATTTCGCCCAGGCAGACATCGCGATCACCGACGATGAAGTCGCCCTGCGCGAAGCACATCGGCGAGGAGCCATCGCAGCAGCCGCCGGACTGGTGGAACATCAGCGGGCCATGGCGCGCGCGCAGCCTGTCGATCAGCTGCAGCGCCGCGAGGGTGGCGATGACCTGGTGCGGAAGTTCGTTCATGAGTGCCTCGTCCGGGGTCAGAGCCCTCCACTCCTGGCGGAGTGGGAGGGAACCGACCCCTTGCAGGGTACCGTTGCACGGCCGCCGCGTCCGCGGGAGAGGGGGACGGGCGCGGCAGCCATGCGCGGGATGATCAGGCGGCGAAGTCCAGCACCACGCGGCCCTCGATGGTGCCGGCGTGCATGCGTGCGAACACCTCGTTGATGTTCTCCAGGCGGTCGGTGCTGACCGTCGCCGCGACCTTGCCTTCGGCAGCGAACTGCAGCGATTCCTGCAGGTCCAGGCGGGTGCCGACGATCGAGCCGCGCACGGTTACGCCGTTCAGCACCATGCCGAAGATGTCCAGCGGAAAGTTGCCCGGCGGCAGGCCGTTCAACGACACCGTGCCGCCGCGGCGGACCATGCCCAGCGCCTGCTCGAAGGCCTTGGGCGATACCGCGGTGACCAGTGCACCATGCGCGCCGCCGATCTCCTTCTTCAGGAACACGGCCGGATCGGTGGTGCGCGCGTTGACGGTGACCTGCGCGCCCAGCCGCCGGGCCAGGGCCAGCTTGCCGTCGTCGACATCGATGGCCGCCACGTTCAGGCCCATTGCACGTGCGTACTGCACCGCCATGTGGCCCAGGCCGCCGATGCCGGAGATCGCCACCCAGTCACCGGGCTTGGTATCGGTGACCTTCAGGCCCTTGTAGACGGTCACGCCGGCGCACAGCACCGGCGCGATCTCCACGAAGCCCACTTCCTTCGGAAGCAGGCCGACATAGTTGGCATCGGCCAGTGCGTACTCGGCGAAGCCGCCGTTGACCGAGTAGCCGGTGTTGCGCTGCGTTTCGCACAGCGTTTCCCAGCCACCCAGGCAGTGTTCGCAATGGCCACACGCCGAGTACAACCAGGGGATGCCGACCCTGTCGCCTTCCTTGACGTGCCCTACCCCGCCTCCCACGGCCACGACGTGCCCCACGCCCTCGTGGCCGGGGATGAATGGCGGGTTCGGTTTCACCGGCCAGTCGCCCTCGGCGGCGTGCAGGTCGGTGTGGCAGACGCCACAGGCCTCGATTCTGACCAGGACCTCGCCCGCCCCCGGGCGCGGTACCACGACTTCCTCGATGACCAGCGGCTTGCCGAACTCACGGACGACGGCAGCCTTCATGGTTCTATTCATGCGGGTTACTCCGTAGTGCGCTTGCAGACAGGATGGCGCGAGCCCCATGCCCGCGCCTTGATCCCGATCAATCCATCAGAAGAAGCCCAGCTTCTTCGGCGAGTAGCTGACCAGCAGGTTCTTGGTCTGCTGGTAGTGCTCCAGCATCATCTTGTGGTTCTCGCGGCCGATGCCTGACTGCTTGTAGCCGCCGAACGCCGCGTGCGCCGGATAGGCGTGGTAGCAGTTCGTCCACACCCGGCCGGCCTGGATGGCGCGGCCGGCCCGGTACGCGGTGTTCAGGTCCCGGGTCCACACGCCCGCGCCGAGCCCGTACAGCGTGTCGTTGGCGATCTTCACGGCGTCGTCCAGGTCGGCGAAGGACGTCACCGACACCACCGGGCCGAATATCTCCTCCTGGAAGATCCGCATCGAGTTGTCGCCCTCGAAGATGGTCGGCTGGACGTAGTAGCCGCCGGACAGTTCGCCGCCCAGGTCGGCCCGCTCACCGCCGGTGAGGACCTTCGCGCCCTCCTGCCGCCCGATGTCCAGGTAGGACAGGATCTTCTCCAGCTGGTCGTTTGACGCCTGCGCGCCGACCATCGTGTCGGTGTCCAGCGGGTGCCCCTGCTTGACCGCCTTCGTCCGCTCGACGGCGGCGGCGAGGAAGTCGGAGTAGTGGCCCTGCTGGATGAGCGCCCGGGACGGGCAGGTGCACACCTCGCCCTGGTTGAGGGCGAACATGGTGAAGCCTTCGAGCGCCTTGTCCCGGAAGTCGTCGGAGGCGGCGCTGACGTCGTCGAAGAAGATGTTCGGGCTCTTGCCGCCCAGTTCCAGCGTGACCGGTTTGATGTTCTCGCTGGCGTACTGCATGATCAGCCGCCCGGTGGTGGTCTCCCCGGTGAACGCCACCTTCGCCACCCGCGATGAGGACGCCAGCGGCTTGCCCGCCTCCACGCCGAAGCCGTTCACCACGTTCACCACGCCCGGCGGCAGCAGGTCGCCGATCAGCGAGAGCAGGTAGTGGATCGAGGCGGGCGTCTGCTCGGCCGGCTTGAGCACCACCGCGTTGCCGGCGGCCAGCGCCGGGGCGAGCTTCCACACCGCCATGAGGATCGGGAAGTTCCACGGGATGATCTGCCCGACCACGCCGAGCGGCT
>JAFAFD010000469.1 GCA_023423675.1 Pseudomonadota bacterium
ATGCAGGCTTTTGACGTTGACGTTGACGTTGCCCTGGCTTGCAGCAGGTGCAGGGCTGCAAGCCCTGCAAAAAAACCTACCGCCCCAGTACGCGCGCGATCGCTTCCACCAGCAGCTCACCAGTGACCGGCTTGCGCAGGAACCCGCCGATGCCCGCGGCCTCCACCTGCTCCTGCAGGTCCGCGTCGGTACGCGCGGTCACCGCCAGCAGCGGCAGCATGTAGCCCTGGTTGCGCAGGTGCTGGGCCAGCTCGAAGCCACTCAGGCCCGGCAGGTCCAGGTCCAGCAGGCCGACATCGAAATCGCCCGCGCTGATCTCGCGCAGCGCCGCCAGCGCATGGCCGGCATGCACCACCTCATGGCCGCGCGCGGTCAACAGGCCGATCACCACATCGGCCACGGTCGCATCGTCTTCCACCAGCAGGATGCGCAGCGCCGGCATGTTCGCCACGGCGTCCTCGCCCAGCGTCGCCTCGCCGTCTTCGCTCGCGTCGTCCTGCTGCAGCGGCAAGGGCAGGCTCACCTCGAAGCGGGTGCCACTGCCAAGCTGGCTCTCCACCCGGATCCGGCCCTGCATGGCCTGCGCCAGTTCGCGGCAGATCGCCAGTCCCAGGCCACTGCCACCGTACTGCGCCGCCGTACGTGCGCCGTCGGCCTGTTCGAAACGGCGGAACAGGCGCTGCTGTTGTTCCTGGTTGATGCCCGGGCCGGTGTCGTGCACTTCGAAATGCAGGCCACGCGGGCCATCCTCGCAGCGCACAAGCAGGGTGATGGTGCCGCGGCTGGTGAACTTGACGGCGTTGGACAGCAGGTTCAGCAGGATCTGCCGCACCCGCATCGCATCGCCGGTCGCCAGCAGGCCCGCGGGCAGCTGGTTGTCCAGCACGAAGCGCAGGCCCTTCTGTGCAGCCAGCGGCCCCATCAGGGCGGCGAGATCCTGCAGCAGGCCGTTCAGCGCGAACGGTCGCGACTGCAGTTCCAGACGACCCGATTCGATCCGGGCCAGGTCCAGTGCATCGTTCACCAGGTGCAGCAGGTGTTCGCCGGCATGTCGGATCGACTGCGTGTAACCGCGCTGCTGCGGGTCCAGCGGCGAGGCCAGCAGCAGCTCGCTCATGCCCAGCACGCCGGTCATCGGCGTGCGGATCTCATGGCCCAGGTTGGCCAGAAACCGCGTCTTCGCCGCCGATGCCTGTTCGGCCAGTTCCTGCTTGTGCAGGGCCAACTGGTAGGCGTGCTGCCGCTGCAGGCGGCGCCGGTACAGCCAGGCGAACCAGCTGGTCAGCAGCAGTGCGATGGACGCCAGCACCAGCAAGCCGGAAAGGCTGCGCCACCACGGCGGCTGCACATGGAACTCCAGCGCTTCCACCCGCGACCACACGTGGTCGGCCGAGCGCGCCTGCACTTCCAGCCGGTACGCACCCGGCGGCAGGCGCGAGAACAGGCGCTCGCCGCCCGGCCCCACTTCCACCCAGTCCGGGTCGTACCCGTTCAGCCGGAAGCGGTAGCTGTTGGATGCGGAATCGGCAAAGGACAACAGGCGCGCGACGATTCGCAGGTCACGGTCACCATCGGCAATCTGCAGCGGCGTGTCGTGGGTCAGGTCCAGCACCTGTTCGTTGCGGCGCACCTCCACCCGCTCGATCACCAGCGGCGCGCGCCGGGTCGAAGGTCGCACCAGGTCGGGATCGAACGCGACTACGCCGGCCGGCGTGCCGGCCACCAACCGCCCGCTCGTCGAGGCGATCAGCGTATGCTCGCGGAATTCCTGGCTGGGCAGGCCGTCATGCACGCCATACAGGCGCACGCTCTTGCCATCGGCACCCACCCGCACCAGGCCGCGCGCACCGCTGGCCCAGGCCACCCCCTGAGCATCGACCACCAGGCCGGTCGCGGCGATGGCCGGGTAGCCCTGCTCGCTGCCAATCACCGCCTGCCGCTCCAGGCGCCCCTTGCGCCAGAGGTAGCGCGACAGGCGTCCGTCTTCGGACAGCCAGACCTGGCCATCGGTCGCCACGTCGATCGCGTACACCGGCGTGGCCGGTGCCCCGGGCACGGGCTGGAAGCGCTGCGCCTCCGGCTGCCACTGCAGCAGGCCGCGGCTGCTGGCCAGCCAGATCCGGCCCTGCGGACCGCATTCGACGTCCATGTTGAGCTGGCCGGCCTGCAGGCCGTCGCGGCCGTTCTCGAGCTGCTGGCGCAGATGGCCATCCAGGTCGCGCTGCTGCAGGCCAGAAGCCAGCATCAGCCAGAGGCTGTCGCTGTCGCAGGTCACCATCGCATCGATGCTGCCTTCCATCGTGGCGTCGGCGCCGCTGCTACGGTCCCAGCGTTGCAGCGCGCGGGTGCGGGGATCGTAGCGCAGCAGCGCGTCGGTGGAACCGACCCATACGAATCCGCGGCCATCCTCGCGCACCGATGTCAGCCAGTGCATGCCATTGAGGAAGGTCCGATGCTGTTCGATGCGGCCGGAAACCGGATCGAACCGATCCAGCGCACCGTGGCCCCCGACCGTCCATACCCCACCATTGGCCGATGGGCTGGTACCGAGCACGTAGGCATTGCGCAGCGATGATGCGTTGTCTTCCAACCGCGAGAACACCGAGAACTGCCACCACCGCGGCAGCAGGTGCCACAGGCCGGCGTTGGTGCTGGCCAGCCAGATGCCACCTTCGCGGTCTTCATAGGCACCAGACCAGTTGGGCCGTACCTGGCCCCGCGCCACGGCGCTGTACAGCGGCACGGTCTGGTACTGGCCATTTACCGCGCGACCCAGGCCACTGCGTGTGTCCAGCCAATGCCCGCCCTGCTCATCGCGGAGCATCATCCCCAGTACCTGCTCACCGGCCGGCAGCTGCCATGGCGCCGCCTCAAAATGGCCGTCCGGCCTGCGCACGGTAGCGCCGGCCATGGTGCTGATCCACAGGCTGCCATCGGGCTCGGCGGTCAGGCCATTGACCGGCTGGCTGGGCAGCACGCCTGCTGCAATGCGCTCGAAATCTGTACCGGTCCAGCGCGCGACGCCATGCTTGGTCCCCACCCACAGCGTGCCATCGGGCAGGGTCGCCAGGAACGGAATCGACGCGGCCGGCACGCTGCGCGGGTTGCCTGGTTCGGGCAGGAAGCGCTGCAGGCGGTCCTTGTCATCCAGCCGATACAGGCCACCGCCGTAGGTACCGACCCAGACGGCACCATCCGGGGTGGAGGCCAGGCTCCACACCGTATTGCTGGTCATCAGCGGCTGGCTGCTGCGGTCGTAGAAGCGCAGCTGCCGGCGGTCGGCCGACATCCGTACCACGCCGGCGTTCTCGGTGCCGATCCACAGCTCGTTCCGGGCATCGACCAGCACGGTCCAGATGCGGTTGTCGCGCAGTCCGTCCTCGGAACGCCAGACGCGGTAATTGCGCCCGTCGTAGCGGGCGAGGCCGTCATTGGTGGCGATCCACAGGTAGCCGTAGCGGTCCTCGGCCATGCGGTTGACGGTGTTGGACGGCAGGCCGTCGAACACGGTCACCTGCCGCGGGGTCGGCGGCACCGGCTGCGCGGCCACGGGCGCCAGGACGCACAGGAGGATCAGCAGCAGCGTCGCCGCCCGCAGGTACGCCACCGATTGCCTCCTCACACTGCCTGTTGATGGACCCCGCGTTGTGCGGCGTCGGCATGGTAAACCGAAAGTCAGGGCATTCACGCCAACCAGTGCCTCGATCAGACATCGACCTGGCGTTTTGCCCGGGCCTGCTGGATCGCCGATACCAGCAGGTCGCCGGTCACCGGCTTGCGCAGGAACCCGTCGAAACCGGCGGCGAGCACCTGGGTTTCCGCATACGCATCGGAACGCGCGGTGACCGCCACCAGTGGCAGCTCGTAGCCCATCGCACGCAGCTGGCGGGCGATGGCGGTGCCATCCAGCGCCGGCAGGTCCAGATCGAGCAGGCCGACATCGAAGCCGTCGGTGGCAATCTCCGAAAGCGCGCCCAGCCCGTGCAGCACATGCACGACCTGGTGCCCGCGTGCGCGCAGCAGGCCGGCGATGACGTCTGCGACGGTCACATCGTCTTCCACCAGCAGGATGCGCAGGGCCGGCAGCTCCGGCACCGTGCTCACCTCCCTCTGCGCCGACGCCGCCTGCCGGGTCCAGGGCAGCGGAACCCATACGCGGAAACGCGCGCCCCGGCCCAGCTGGCTGTCCACGTCGATGCGTCCGCCCATCGCCACCGCCAGTTCCTGGCAGATCGCCAGCCCCAGCCCACTGCCGCCGTAGCGCGAGGCGGTGCGCGGCCCGTCGGCCTGTTCGAAGCGGTGGAACAGCCGGCGCTGCTGATCTGCGTTGATGCCCGGCCCACTGTCGCTGACCTCGAAGGTCACGCCATTGCCATCCTCGTCGAGGATCGCGCCCAGCCCCACGTAGCCGCGATCGGTGAATTTGACCGCGTTGCCGAGCAGGTTCAGCAGGATCTGCCGCACCCGCATTTCATCGCCACTGACGCAGACCGGACCGGGCAGCGCGTCCTCGCGCCGGAACGCCAGCTGACGCTGCTGCGCCATCGGCTGCATCAGCGCCTGCACCTGGTCGAGCAGGCCGTTCAGATCGAACGGACGGATATCCAGTTCCAGGCGACCCGCTTCGATGCGGGCCAGGTCCAGCGCGTCGTTGACCAGCCGCAGCAGATGGCTGCCGGCCTGCTGGATCGAACCGGCATAGCTGCGCTGCACCGGGTCCAGCGCGGTGGCCAGCAGCAGCTCGCTCATGCCCAGCACGCCGGTCATCGGGGTGCGCACCTCGTGGCCCAGTGTGGCCAGGAAGCGGCTCTTGGCCTGCGAGGCCTGTTCGGCCAGCTGCTGCTTGTGCACGGTCAACTGCCACTGCTGGCGCCGCCGCAGGCGCCGGCGGATCGACCACACCATCACCAGCAACAACAGCGAGCCCAGCATCAGGTAGCCGAAGATGGCCATGCCGCTGCGCCACCACGGCGGCAGCACCTTCACCTGCAGCCGCTGCGAAGCCGTCCACGGCCCGCTGGCGGTGGCGGCCTGCACTTCGATCGAATACAGCCCCGGTGGCAGCCGCGACAGCGTGCGCTGGCCGTCACCGCCCTGCTCCACCCAGTTCTGGTCATAGCCTTCAACGCGGAACCGGTAGCGGTTGCCCTGCGGGTTGGCGTAGGACAGCAGCCGCGCATCGATCTGCAGGTCGCGATCATCCGGGCCCAGCAGCAGCGTGCCGGTGGCCGGCAGCGGCTGCCAGCCCCGTGCATCGTCGCGACGCACACGCACCTGCGCGATCACCAGCTGCGAGGGCGGCAGCTCCACGTCGGACGCATCGGGATCGAAACCGACCAGGCCGGTCTGGGTGACTGCGAGCACCCGGCCGTCGGCACCGATCGCCGGCGGCCGTCCGGTGAACTCGGCATCGGGCAGGCCATCGCGTTCGTTGAACTGCTGCACGCGCCGCGTCTGTGGATCCCAGCGCAGCAGCCCGCGCGGCGTGGTCGCCCACACACGTCCATCGCGGCCCAGCGCCAGCCCGCCCATGCTGACCGGCGGCATGCCGTTGGTGGCATCGACGCGCTGGATCAGGCGCAGGCCGAGGCCGTCCCACTGGTAGCGTTCGAACGCTCCCTGCCGCGCCAGCCACACCTGCTGCGGGTCGATCCAGACCAGATCGAAGATCTGCCCCTGCGACACCCCGGGCACGGCGACGAAACGGTCCGCCTGTTCGCGCCAGATTCCCATCGCACCGACCAGCCAGGTCTGGCCGCGCGCATCGAAGCGTATCTGCTCCACCGGCACATCGCCTTCGCCGCCCAGCGCGGCCAGCTCGAAGGTACGCAACACCCGGCCATCACTGGCGCGATGCTGCAGGCCGAGGTTCATCACCGAGATCCAGACCGTGCCATCCGGCGCCTCGCGCATCAGGTCGATGCGCTGGCGCAGGTCGGCGCCACCGGCAATGGGCCAGTCGTGCAGCGTGCGCCGCGCCGGGTCGTAGACGCTCAGGCGCCCCGCGCGGCCCAGCCACAAGCGGCCATCCGGGCGCGGCAGCACCGACCACACCGCACCGCTGCCCAGTTCGCGATCGCTGGCCAGCAGGCTCAGCGTGCCCTGCGCATTGACCTGGTAGACGCCGTGGGCCGAGCCGACGAAGTAGTTGCGGCCGTCGCTGGCCGCGCTCAGCAGGTACTGGCTGTCCAGCGGACGACCATCCAGCTGGTACCAGGTGGAAAAGCGCCGCCAGTCCGGCGGCAGGTAGGCCAGCCCCTGGGTCAGCAGTGCCACCCACATGCCACCTTCGTGGTCCTGCAGCAGGTCCAGCACGCCGCTGTGGCTGGTCAGGAAGCCGCTGCCGCGGTCGCCTTCCAGGCGCCGCAGCTGGGCCGCATCACCGCGCAGCAGGCCATCGGAGGTGCCGGCCCAGTAACCGCCCTGGCGGTCGGCCAGCACGATCGCCGAACGCAGCTGGGCACTGTCGGCCCAGCGCGGCCGGCTGACCCGGTCCTGCGCATCGATCCGGTACAGGCCATCGTTCTGTGTGCCGATCCAGATCGCGCCCTCGGCGTCACGGCTCAGCCGCAGCACGCTCACCGCGCCCAGTTCGCGGGCGGCCACCGCTTCGAAGGCGGTGCCGTTCCAGCGTGCCACGCCCGCTTCGGTGCCCAGCCACAGGCGGCCCTGCGCGTCGACCAGGCTGCTGTAGATGGTGTCGCTGGGCAGCCCGTCCGCCGATTGCCGGAAGAAACGCAGGCTGCCGTCCTCGCCCATGCGGCAGACGCCATGGGTGCTGCTGCCGACCCACAGCGCATCATGGGCATAGGCCAGGGTCCAGGCCTGGCCTTGGCATTCGTTGTTGAGTGCGTCGAAGGATTTGAAGCGCTCGCGGTCGGCATCCAGGCGGGCCACGCCCTTGCCGTTGATGCCGACCCAGACGCGGTCGAGCGGATCGACCATCAGCGTTTCGATCTCGTTGCCGGGCAGCGATCCGGGCTGTTCCGGATCGTGCTGCCAGACCCGCAGGGTGCCGCCGTCATAGCGTGCCAGGCCGCCATCGGTGGCCGCCCAGATGTGCCCGGTGCGGTCTTCGGCCAAGGCCAGCACCATGCGCGAGGGCAAGCCTTCGGCCGCACCGAAACGGCGCAGGCGCGGTGTTTCACCTGCCATGTCCAAGGTCGCCGCGGAGGTGGCCAACGCCACCAGCAACAGACCTGCCCCTGCGATGCACCGCCAGTACCGGCGCCAGCCGCTCTTCATCCTGAACCCCCTGTCCTGCGCCGATTGTCACACAGGGCCGGGGTCATCGCTGCAACAGGCTGTTTCCAGCCGCATTGCCACCACGAACTGTTGCAGCCGTGCACACAGCGCAGCACAAGGCCTGTGCGTATGATCGAGGCACCTTTCCGCCGAGCCCTGCCGATGCGTTCCTGCCTGGCCCTGCTGCCCCTGCTGCCCCTGCTGCTCGCCGCCGCCCCGGCCTGGGCCGGCAACGATGCGTGGCGCATCGATCCGGTGCATACCCGCGTGCTGTTCTCGATCGACCACGCCGGTTACTCGCAGGCGATGGGCACGATTTCCGGCAGTGCGGGGCAGCTGCGGTTCGATCCCGACAACTGGCGGGAAGCGACCCTGGACGTTGAGATTCCCGTGTCGCGATTGGACCTGGGCGATGACAAATGGAACCAGGCCACCCTCGCCCGCAGCCTGCTCGATGGCGAACGCTTCCCCACTGCACGCTTCGTCTCCACCCACGTGGAGCCCGTCGATGAGAAGCATGCGCAGGTCGCCGGTACCCTGACCCTGCGCGGGGTCAGCCAGCCGGTGGTGCTCGACGTCACCCTCAACGCGGTCAAGCGCTATCCGCTGCCGCCGTTCCGCCGCACCGTCGGCTTCTCGGCCACCACCACGCTCAGCCGCCGTGCCTTCGGCATCACGGCCTGGCCGGGCGTGATCGGTGATGCCGTACAGGTGAGGATCGAGGCCGAAGCGGCGTTCGACCGCAGCGATGCCCCGGGAACTCCCGCCCCTGATTCCCACTCCGACAGCACGACGGCCCCCAAGGATTCCCGATGACCGCCAAGAACACTCCCACCGCCTGGGGCAGTGTCAGCCAGACCCTGCACTGGTTGATCGCCCTGCTCATCCTTGCCCTGGGCATCGTCGGCCTGACCATGGGTGAACTGCCGAAGACCCCGAAATACTTCTGGGTCTACACCGCACACAAGTCGATCGGCATCACCGTGCTGGCGCTGGTGCTGTTCCGCCTCGGCTGGCGCCTGTATGCCGGCGCGCCGAAGCCGGTGCCGGGCGTGCCCAGCTGGCAGGAACGCATCGCCAGCGCCACCCACGTGCTGCTCTACGTGTTGATGTTCGCCATCCCGCTGTCCGGCTGGCTGTACGACTCGGCCAGCGGCCTGCGTCCGTTCCGCTGGTTCGGCCTGGTCGATGTGCCCAAGCTGAGCGGCCCCGACCCGCAGACCGTGGCGGTGTCCCATGCCATCCACGAATACGGTTTCTGGCTGTTGATCGCGGTGGTGCTGGCCCATGCCGGCGCCGCCTTCTACCACCACCTGTTCCAGCGTGATGCCACCCTCTCGCGGATGTTGCCGCGCGGCTGGCTCGCCTCCCCCCAGAAGGACTGACCGATGACCCTGAAACTGACCACCCCGGCCGCCGTGGCCGCCGCCCTGGCCGGCATGCTGGCCACCGCCCCGGTGCTGGCCGCCGATTACGCGCAGGCCCCCGGCGCCGGCTCGATCCTGGTGTTCGCCACCAAGTACGACGGCGAAGTGTTCACCGGCAGCTTCCCGGGCTTTGCCACCAAGCTCAGCTTCGACCCGGCCAACCCGGCCGCCGGTTCGCTGGACGTGGTGATTCCGCTGGCCGGCGCCAAGAGCGGCAACAGCGACCGTGACTCGACCCTGCAGGGCGCGGACTTCTTCAACGTCGGCAAGTTCGCCACCGCGCACTACACCGCCAAGGGCTTCCGCGCCGTGGGCAACGACCAGTACGCCGCCGACGGCACGCTGGAACTGCGTGGCGTCAGCAAGCCGGTCACCCTCACCTTCACCTGGAAGCCGGGCACCCAGCCGGTGCTGACCGGCAAGGCGACGGTCAAGCGCCTGGACTTCGGCGTGGGCGGCGGTGACTGGGCCGACACCAAGACCATCCCGGACGAGACCTCGATCAGCACGATCGTGAAGTTCGACGCGAAATAAACCGCATCGGGTAGTGCCGGCC
>JAFAFD010000005.1 GCA_023423675.1 Pseudomonadota bacterium
GTTCCGGTGCGGGCGCGGGCGGCGGCGGGGCCGGTTCGGCCTCGGCACGCTCGTACTGCGCACGGAACTTGGCCAGCAACGGCAGGCCCAGCTGCTGCGAGAGCAGGTCGACCGCCGTGGTGCCATAGGCCAGCGCCACCGGCAGCACGCCGGCGCTGCGCAGGCCATCCACCAGCGCCTGCGCGGTGGCCGCGTCGGGCACCTGGCTCAGGCCGCCGAAATCGAGGATGACCGCCGCACGGCCGAACAGCTTCGGCGCACGGTTCACCCGCTCCTGCATTTCCTGCACGAGGCGTTCGACATCAAGGGTACGGATGCGCAGGTTGGCGATGCCCACCTGGCCGATCTTCAGTTCACCGGCCTGTTCGTAATCGAAATTCACCGCCACGCTCAGGTCCCCGTCGGCCGCTGTGCCTGCACCGGCAGCTGCCGGTCACGCGCCCATGCCACATCCGGCAGCTTGCCGCCGTAGGTCTCGTGGACCCACGGGTAGCTGCACAGTTCCTTGGCCAGCATGCTGGCGCGCACGTCGACGTGCGGCATGGTGTTCTGGCCCAGCTCACGGAAGCCGAAGCTGCCGTGGAAGAGCAGGGCGGCGTCGGCGCCGTGGTCCAGGAACACCTCGCAGGTCATCTGCGGGTAGCGCAGCTCGGCAAAGCTCTGCGCATCGGCATAGAACGCACGGCCGACGCCACCACCGCGACGGCGGCTGGCGACCACGATGCGGTCGATATAGAAGAAGGGCGTGGCCAGCTGCTGCTTGAACCAGGCGAAGTTGCTGCTGTCGTGCTGGCTGTCGCTGCCGAAGCCGATCAGGAAGCCGGCCAGGTTGCCGTCGCGCTCGGCGACGCGGAAATATTCAGCGGTTTCGTAGAACAGGTGCAGGCGTGCGGCATCCAGCGGAAGGATGGCCAGGCCAGCATTGTTGTTCAAAGCCAGGACGGAATCGAGCTCGTGCTCGCGCACGTCGCGGATGACAATCGACATTGTGACTCCGTGGGGTAACGCGGTTGGTCCATCAACGGACCCTGCGCACGATTATTGCATGCCCGGGGCGGGCTGCGGCATGAACAGGGGGAAGGGCATGCATGACTTCCGCCAGAGTGCAGCAGGAGGGCTTCAACCGTAGAGTGCTGGCATGTTGGGAGTCCTCAGCCATACCCGTGTCCTGCGACTGGCCGGCCTGTTTACTTGGGTCATGGTCGGCCTGCCCCTGGCCTATTCGCAGTTCGAGAACCTGCATGCCCGTGCCGACATGGGCGGCTGGGCCGTGCTGCTGTTCCTGGCCTACCTGTCCTTTGGCGCGGCCTACTTCCGGCTGACCCGCTCGCTGCGCAGCGACAGCCACACCACCTGGCTGGACCGCGGCCTGCTGCTGCTGCTCACCGTGTCCGCGCTGGGGGTCAGCTTCCTCAGCGGCTCGGGCCTGGGCAGCATCCTGATGATGGTCGCCGCCGGAGTCATCCCGTGGATGCTGTCGGTGCGGCTGGGCGTGCTGTGGCTGCTGGTCAGCCAGCTGGCGGTGGCGCCGGTCTATTACATGCTGCTGCGTTTCCCGCTGTTCGAGGCGGTGATGCAGTCGTTGCTGTATGGCGGCTTCTCCATGTTCATCTTCGTGACCAGCCTGGTCGCGCGGCAGCAGACCGAAGCCCGCGACGAGCAGCGCCGCCTGAACGCCGAGCTGCGCGCCACCCGCGCCCTGCTGGCCGAAAGCGCCCGGGTCAACGAGCGCACGCGCATCTCGCGCGAGCTGCACGATGTGCTGGGCCACCAGCTGACCGCGCTGACCCTGAACCTGGAAGTGGCCGGGCACCTGGCCGAGGGCCAGGCGCTGGAACACGTCAAGCGCTCGCATACCCTGGCCAAGCTGCTGCTGGGCAACGTGCGCGAGGTGGTCAGCCAGCTGCGCGAGACCGGCGCCATCGACCTGGCCGCCGCGCTGCGCCCGCTCACCGAGAACGTGCCCTCGCTGGACATCGTGCTGGACGTGGAGGAGCCGCTGAACGTGGAAGACCCGCAGCGCGCCCACGTGCTGCTGCGCTGCACCCAGGAAATCATCACCAACGCGGTGCGCCACGCCCAGGCGCGCCACCTGTGGATCCGGGTGTACCGTGAGGTGCCGGGCCTTGTGGTGGTGGACGCCCGCGACGACGGCGTCGGCGCACAGATGGTCAATGCGGGCAATGGCTTGCGCGGGATGCGCGAACGCCTGCAACAATGTGGCGGCCAGCTGCAGGTGGATACCCACCCCGGCGAAGGCTTCCGCCTGCGGGCCACGGTTCCGGCAACGGTACTGGCGGCCCTCACCGAGGTTCCTGAAGGAGTGCGTTGATGATTCGCGTCTGCCTGGTCGATGACCAAACCCTGGTGCGGCAGGGAATCCGCTCCCTGCTGGCGCTCGACGACGGTATCGAAGTGGTGGCCGAGGCCGCCGATGGCCGCCAGGCTGTCGAACTGATGCCGCAGGTGCGTCCGGACGTGGTCCTGATGGACATGCGCATGCCGGTGATGTCCGGCCTGGAGGCGCTGCAGGTGCTGTCGCGCCAGGAGCAGCTGCCGCCGACCATCATCCTGACCACCTTCGACGATGACCAGCTGGTGCTGGCCGGGCTGAAGGCCGGTGCCAAGGGCTACCTGCTCAAGGACGTGACCCTGGCGCAGCTGGTCGGTGCCATCCGCACCGTGGCCGAAGGCGGTTCGCTGGTGCAGCCGGCGGTGACCCAGCGCCTGTTGTCGGGCCTGGAGCACATGCGCAACGACTTCGTCAGCCTGGACCGCCCGGACCCGCTGACCGACCGCGAGACCGAGATCCTGCGCCTGATGGCCAGCGGTTTCTCCAACAAGGAGATCGCCAATTCATTGGGGGTCGCCGAAGGGACCATCAAGAATCACGTGTCCAACATCCTGTCCAAGCTGGGGGTGCGCGACCGCACCCGCGCCGTGCTGAAGGCGTTCGAACTTCAGCTGGTCTGAAAAAGTCCTTTTGCGACAACGATTTGGGCCGAGCCCGGGGCGCCGGAGCAGGGTGCCCCCTACTTGCGGGGCACCCGGATGCGTTACTCTTCAAAATCTTTGTCCATACAAATCCGCAGCCGGCACGGAAACCGGTGCGCCAATCCGATAAACAATGCCTGCGAAGCCTGCTAGGATTGGCGCTTCGCTTCAATCAACCCGGCCGTGGGATCGGCCCCGGAGACTCTCTGAATGACCCGTATTATCGAGTTCCTGATCGCCTTGGGGATCGTGGCTGGCCTGTTCGTCATTATTGGCGTCTGTCTGCCGGGCGAGCGTCACATCACCGAAAGCATCGAGACCAACCGCAAGATGACGATCGTGTACGACACGGTCAACAGCCTGCGCCGCTTCAAGGACTGGAACCCGCTGGTACTGCGCGATCCCGCCGTTGATCTGAAGCTGTCCGGCCCGGCCTCCGGCGTCGGTGCCACTCTCGACTTCTCCTCCAAGGACCTGGGCAACGGTTCCTGGAAGATCACCGAGTCGGAAGAGAACAAGCGCGTTGTGATCGCCGTCGAGGACCCGACCAAGGGCCACGACAAGGTGACCACCTTCACTCTGGAGCCGACCGGCAAGGGTGGCCGTAACGTCAAGATCACCCAGGATTACTCGGTGAAGTACGGCTTCGACCTGTTCGGCCGCTACGCAGGCCTGTATGTCAGCCGCCAGATCGGCGATGACATCAAGATGGGTCTGTCGCGCATGGCGAACATGCTGGCCACCGTGCCGAACGTCGACTACCGCACCGCCGAAGCCCCGCTGACCGATCTGGCGATCGTGGACGTGCCGGCCGAAGACCTGCTGGTCGTCAACGCCGGTAACGTCGACCGCGGCCAGGACACCATCACCAAGTCCATCAAGGACAACCAGGAGTGGATCAAGCTCGTGATGGAGGCCAATGGTCTCGAAGCCGCTGGCCCGTTCCGCATCATCACCACCGATTTCGGTGCTGAGAAGTACGCCTTCGACATCGCCCAGCCGGTGAAGAAGAAGGGTACCGAAGGCACCGCCGCTGAAGAACTCAGCGTCAAGATCGACGGTGGCGCACCGGTGAAGTACGTCCGCGTTGCGCCGCATCGTTCGGCCCATGCGGCCTACACCGGCCACATGGCTGGCCTGGACATCGCCCGCAACGCCCTGCGTGCCTGGGCTGTGACCAACGGTTCGGAAGTGGTCGATCGCCCGTACGAATCCTGGAAGGACGGTCTGGACAAGTCGTTCACCCCGGAAGGTACCTACGACATCTACTGGGCCGTCAAGTAAGCCTCGGCTGACCCATGTAATGTTGGATACGAAAACGCGCCGCTTCCTGCGGCGCGTTTTTTTTTGATCTGCGCCCCGTGGGGCGCTGCGCAAGGAGCAGTCATGTTCAATCCGGAACGACGCGCGCGTAAACCTTCCCTGCTGGCCTGCCTGGGCGCGCTGCTGGCAGCGGCCTCGATCGGCCTGTCCGCCTACGCGGCGCACGGCGTGGCTGATCCGCTGGCCCAGCAGCATCTGAACATGGCCGCGCTGTACGCCTTCGCCCACGGCGCGGTGCTGCTGGCGCTGGGCCCGCGCGCGCAGGGGGCGATCGCCCACCTGGGGCTGTATGTGCTGCTGCTGGGCGTGCTGCTGTTCTCCGGCAGCCTGGCCGGTGCGGCCCTGTGGCAGTGGCCGACGCGGCTGGCGCCGGTGGGCGGCACCACGCTGATGGCAGGGTGGGTGCTGCTGGCGATCAACGCGCTGAGGCGCTGACGTCCGTTGCGACCATGGCCGCCGGGCATGGCCCGGCGCTACCGGGTCAGCGGGCGCCGTGTAGAGCCGAGCCCACGCTCGGCTGCGTTTGATCGGGGCCGACCATGGGCTGGGCGCTACAGTCAGCCGGTCCAGCACCAGTGCCACGGCTCGTAGACGATGCCGTGCGGGTTGTCGCGGGGGTAACTCAGGCTGAAACCATGCGTGCCGGCATTCGCCTGCAGCCAGGCAAACGCGTCCGTTGCTTCGAAGGTTTCCTCGGCCGGGGCATCGCCCGGCGTGCCGATGTCCAGCGCATGGCCGCTGTGGTGTTCGCTGAAGCCCGGGGCCGCGTTGACCTTGAGGATCTCGGCCACGCTCAGCCCGCGCGCGAGTTTCCGTTCGAAGATACCCAGCTGGTAGGCGTGGCTGCGGAAGCCTGAGATCGCATCCAGCGCCACCCCATCGCGCGCGGCATGCACGCGCATGCGGCGCCAGCCCTGCGCGGCACCACGGCGCAGCCACAGCGGTCGGCCGAAGCGGTCGCGGCCAGCAGAATGCAGCACGCAGGGTTCGGCTCCCAGCGCCAGGCCGCTGTCCTGCGCGTATTCCTGCACATCCAGCCCCAGCTGCTGCAGGCGCTGCTGCAGGCCGGCCAGCGGCAGCCACTGTGCGTCCAGGGTCGCCGCAAACGGGCGCGCTGCGCCAGCGCCGTCCAGCAGCGCCAGCGCGTCCTCCACGCCGGGTTCGCGCGGCAGGTGCGGCACCAGCGAATGCACGCCCTGCGGCAGCACCGCGGCCAGGTAGCGGCCATCGCGCTTGCGCCGCAGCACCCAGCGCGCGCGCGCCAGCAGGCGCGCATCGAGGTTGCTGCGCGCACGCAGCAGGGCGGCCGGCCACAGTTCCACGGCCTCGGTATTGATCAGCAGGGGGGCATGACGGTGCATGCCCGCAGCTTACTGCGGTGGCGTGGTGCCAGCCACCTTGCGCAGCGCGTCCAGCAGGGCCTGCGGCCGGTCCAGGCTGAGCAGCAGGGTGCTGCCGCCGCGCACGGGAATCACCAGCGTGTGCTGGCGATCAGTGACCAGGGCAAAGCCCTTGCTGCCGCCCTGCAGGCGGAAGTGCCCGGAATAGAAGCCCGGCATCGAGTAGCCGTTGGTCTTCATGCGCAGGCCATAGCGGCGGTCGCGGCCAAGGTCGACCACCTCGGCCTGGTCCAGCTGCATCTGCGCCACCGGCGTGCGGCGACGGTACAGGGTCGAGCGCACGTCCAGCACATCCCCCGCCAGGCTGACCCGGCGGCGGAAGAATGCGACGCCCAGGCCCGCACCGATCAGCACCAGCGTCGCCAGGCTCCAGGCCGCGCTGCCCCACATCCGGAAGAACGGCGGCGACAGGGTGATTTCCATCCACGGCGCATCGGCGGGTGCGTCCTTCAGTTCGGCCCAGACACAGAGGGCAAAGACCACCAGCAGCGGACCGAGGATCCACAGCACGCGCAGCGGCGAACTCTCTGCAATGTCGAACGTACGCGGATCACTGCCGCTCATCGCTGCGCCTCCACCCAGCGTGCCACATCGGCGATCAGCGCCGGGTCGACGTGCCCGGGCTGGGCGTACTCCTTCAGCGAGCTCGGGCCAGTGCCGGCCACGCCGATATGGTTCAGGGCCGGGTAGGCCTGCCACTGCACATCCTTGCGGCCCTGCAGCGCCTGCTTCCACAGCTGCCAATCGGCGTCGGGTACCTGGAAATCGCGGCCGCCGTGCAGCATCAGCAGCGGCGTGCGCAGTGCCTTGGCATCGGCCCGAGCGTTGACCGCTTCGATGCTCTTCCAGAACGTCTGCGGCACGCCCAGCGGCAGTTCGCTGGCGGCGACCGGTGCGCTGCCGCGGGCGGCGGCGATCTGGGCGTCCAGTTTGTCCAGGAAGGCCTGTTCCGGCGAGCTGATGTCACCGTCCAGGCTGAGCAGGTAGCGGTTCTGCTCGGGCAGCAGGTCCAGCAGGGTGCGTGCCGGCGCGGCCCAGAGGATCGCGCCGCGCGCCTGCGGCCAGCGGCTGGCGATGCGCGGGGCCAGCATGCCGCCCTGGCTGTGGCCGAGCACGAACACGCGGCGGCCATCGATGCGCGGATCGGCGGCGAGCGCGGTCAGTGCGGCCACCGCGTCGTCGGTGGTTTCGTCATCGACGGTGAAACTGCCGCCGTGGAAATCCTGCGGGCGGGCGTGGGTGCGCTTGTCATAGCGCAGCACCGCGATGCCCTGCGCGGCCAGACCGCGGGCGATGTCCAGGAATGGGCGGCTGGCGCCGATTGTCTCGTCACGGTCCTGCGGGCCCGAGCCATGCACCAGCAGCACCGCCGGGAACGGTCCCTTGCCCTTCGGCAGGGCCAGCGTGCCCGGCAATGTGCCGCGCGCCTGTGGCACGCTGAACTCCGTCTCGGCGTAATTCGCGTCGGCCGGCGGCGGTGCTGCCTTGGCCGCCGGGGCAGGGCGCAGCATCAGGCCGGCCACCTTGTCCTGCGCGTCCACCGCCACCTGTGCGACCACCGCACCGCTGGCGAACTGCAGCGGCACCTCCACCACGTGCACGCCCTGCTGTTCGCTGCTGTGGGCAGCGCCGCGCTGCTTCAGCTCACCCAGCGATTGCCACAACCCCTGCAGCTTGTCGGCCGGTACGGCGCTGGCCATCTGCGGGGTGAACATCGCTTCGGCCTCGGCCATGCGCCCGGTCTGCAGATGGTCCAGCAGCTGCGAAGCCACCTGCTGAGGCTCGGCGGCGAGGGCACCGCCGCTGAAGGCAGCCAGTGCGACGGCAAACAGGGAGGGGCGCAGGCGCATGGTTACTGCTCCTTCTTGAAGATCAGCATGGCCGGGCGCATCGGCGCCGGGATGATGATGTTGACCAGTTCCCAGCCGAGCTGGCCCTGGCGGCTCAGTTCGGCCTGGATGTCCTCC
>JAFAFD010000027.1 GCA_023423675.1 Pseudomonadota bacterium
CTGTTGCTGTTGCTGTTGCTGTTGCCGTTGCTCTTGCCTCTGCAGGTGCAGGGCGCAGTCCTGCCGTACGCCCCCTACAAAATGTGAAGGCCGCGCGGTGACGAGCACACCGCCCCTTCGGCTAACATTCGCCCATGCCGCATACCACCACGACTCCGCCCCCATTGCAGGATGGCGACCTGCTGGCCGCCATCGACCTTGGCTCCAACAGCTTCCACATGGTCATCGCGCGCTACACGCTCGGCCAGCTGCGCGTCATCGACCGGCTGCGCGAAACGGTACGCATGGCCGATGGCCTGGATGGCAAGGGCGGCCTGTCCAGCGCCGCACGGCAGCGCGCGCTGGAATGCCTGGCCCGCTTCGGCCAGCGCATCCGCAACGTGCCCCCGCACCGCGTGCGCGCCCTGGCCACCAACACCGTGCGCCAGCTGCGTTCGCCGCAGTCGTTCCTGGTGCCGGCCGAAACCGCGCTCGGCCATGCCATCGAAGTGGTCAGCGGCCGCGAAGAAGCGCGCCTGATCTACCTCGGCGTGGCCCATGCACAGCCGCCCAAGGCCGACCAGCGCCGCCTGGTGATCGACATTGGCGGCGGTTCCACCGAATTCATCATCGGCAAAGGCATGCAGACCCTCGAGCGCGAGAGCCTGCAGGCCGGCTGCATCGCCAGCACCCGTCGCTTCTTCCCCGGCGGCAAGCTCAGCCGCAAGCGCTGGAAGGACGCGCTGGCCGAGATCGGCCGTGAGTTCCAGCCGTTCGCCAGCAAGTACCGCGCGCTGGGCTGGCAGGAAGCCCTGGGCTCGTCGGGCACGCACAAGGCGATCAGCGAGATCTGCGCCACGATGAAGCTGAGCAAGGGCGCGATCACCGCCGAAGCCCTGCCGCAGCTGCGCGACGAACTGCTGAAGGCCAAGAAGATCGACGACATCGTGCTGCCCGGGCTGTCCGCCGACCGCCGGCCGATCATCGCCGGTGGCATCCTGGTGCTGGAAGCCGCCTTCCAGGCGCTGGGCCTGGAGAAGCTGCTGGTCAGCAAGGCCGCCATGCGCGAAGGCATCCTGTACGACATCGTCGGCCGTGCCGGCGAGAACGATCCGCGCGACGAATCGGTGGCGGCGCTGACCCTGCGCTATGGCATCGACACCGTGCAGGCCGACCGCGTGCAGGACACCGCCCTGTCGCTGCTGGAGCAGGTGCAGGAGCGCTGGAAGCTGGATGCCGACGACGCCCGCATGCTCGGCTGGGCCGCGCGCCTGCATGAGCTGGGCCTGATGATCGCCCACAGCGGTTACCACGTGCACGGCAGCTACGTGCTGGAGAATTCCGACATTGCCGGCTTCTCGCGGCAGGAACAGCAGATGCTGGCCGCCCTGGTGCGCAGCCACCGGCGCAGCGTCGGCAAGTCGGCCTTCGATGCCCTGCCCGAGCGCCTGCTGCTGACCGCGCGCCGCCTGACCGCCCTGCTGCGGCTGGCCGTCCTGCTCAACCGCGCCCACGAAGACGCGCCGCTGCCGAAGCTGGAACTGACCGCCGACGAGACCCGCCTGTCGCTGATCGTGCCGCAGGCCTTCATCGACCCGCGGCCGCTGCTGCGCGCCGACCTGATCGGCGAGACCGAGGGCCTGGCCGGACTGGGCATCCAGTTCCGCCCCTTCGTGGCCTGACCCCGGCGGCCTGGCATCGCCAGCCGCCGCGACGCCCCATCCCAACACGCTCCATCCCGACCTGACGACGGCCCCTGACGGGGCCGTTTTCGCGTGCGCGTTTGCGCATTCTTGAAACTGAATGGGCGTTCAGCCTACCGGACTGTGCCGAATCTGGCGACAGCACCGTGACCCTAAGGCCTTGCTTTTATTAAATTTAGATGAAATCAGCGCGACACCTTGTGACACATTTTACGGAAACCCCTTTACATCTGGTTAACGAACGAGAATAAATCGAAGTCACCGGCTCAGTCGCTGTCGACCGAGCCGGCATTTGCTGGGGTCCATTTGGCCCTGCACCCGCAGCTTCTGAGAGAGAGAGAGACGCGATGACTTCACGCTCCACCGTGCTGGGCAAGGCGATCCGCCAGGCCCTGATCGTCGGCACCGCAACCATTGCGCTGCCTGCATTTGCCCAGGACGGCGCCCCCACCACCCTCGATCGCATCGAAATCACCGGCTCGCGCATCCGTCAGGTCGACGTGGAGAGCGCGAACCCGGTGCTGGCGATCTCGCGCACCGATATCGAACGCCAGGGCTTCGCCTCGGTGTCCGACATCCTGCAGAACGTCACCGCGATGGGCAGCCCGACCATCAGCCGCGCCAACGTGCTGACCGCCGGTGAGAACGCCGGTGGTACCTACATCGACATGCGCAACCTGGGTACCCAGCGCACCCTGGTGCTGGTCAACGGCAAGCGTCTGGGCATCAGCACCTCCGGCTACCAGGACATCTCGACCCTGCCGGTGTCGGCGGTCGAGCGCATCGAAGTGCTGAAGGACGGCGCCTCGGCCATCTACGGCTCCGACGCCATGGCCGGCGTGGTCAACATCATCACACGCCATGACGTGTCCGGCGTGACCGCCAACGTCTACCACGGCCAGTACAGCCAGGGCGACGGCGGCCGTGACCGCATCGACGTGGTCGCCGGCTGGTCCAACGACCGCGGCTCGATCACCCTCTCGGCCGAACACGCCGAAGAAAAGGCCGTGTGGGCCAAGGACCGCGGGTTCAGCGCCTTCGGCAACACCGACCGCCATCCGACCGAAGCCTGGACCACGGTCAGCCAGTACGGCCAGATCACCGGCCTGAAGGGCCCGGGCTGCGCCGCCACCAGCTGCGGCTACTCGCTCAACCGCGGCAGCGACCCGCTGAACCCGGCCAACTACCACATCACCAATCCGAATGCGCCGAACGGCGATGTCAGCAACACCAACGAGCAGATGCACCTGAACTATCCGCTGAAGCGGGATTCGGTGTTCGTCGATGGCCGCCTGAACATCACCGACGCGATCCACTTCAGCACGCAGCTGGGCTACAACAAGCGTGACTCGAGCCGCCAGATCGCCGGTTACCCGCTGCAGTCGTCCACCGCCGGCATCGGCGCGATGTCGGTCAACAGCTACTTCAACCCGTTCGGCAGCCAGCACGGTTACGCCACCCCGACCGCCGTGGCCTGGAACCACCGCACCTGGGAAGTGCCGCGCGTCAGCGACAGCTCGCTGAAGACCTACCGTGCCGTGGCCGCCTTCGGTGGTTCGTTCGATATCGGTGAGCGCTTCTTCGACTGGGAAGTGGGCTACCAGTACAACAAGAACGAGCTGCGCCAGCACGCCACCGGCAACCTGCACAAGGAACGCGTGAAGAACGCGGTCGGCCCGTCGTACTTCAACGCCGCCACCGGCAAGGTCGAGTGCGGCACCGCTGCGGCGCCGATCGCCAACTGCATGGTCTGGAATCCGCTGGTCGCCGCCGGTGTGGTCGATCCGTACGGCCTGACCGGCAACCAGGCGCTGATCGACTACCTGATGCCGGCCGAGGATTCCTCCGGCAAGACCGTCGGCAAGAACTTCTTCGCGTCCATCGCGGGCAGCATCGTGACCCTGCCGGCCGGTGACCTGGGCTTTGCATTCGGCCTGGAAAACCGCAAGGAAACCGGTGAGTTCATTCCCGATGCCCTGGCCCAGACCGGCGCCACCACCAACCTGGCCTCGGGCCCGACCGGTGGCGGCTACCGCGTCAACGAAGCCTATCTGGAGTTGAACGCGCCGCTGCTGGCCGACCTGCCGGGTGCGAAGGAGCTGACGCTGAACGCAGCGACCCGCTTCTCCGACTACGACACCTTCGGCAACACGCTCAACAGCAAGTTCGGCTTCAAGTGGAAGCCGCTGGACCAGCTGCTGGTCCGTGGTACCTGGGCCGAAGGCTTCCGCGCGCCGACCATCAATGACCTGTACGGTGGCGGTTCGGAAACCTTCACCACCGGTTACGCCGATCCCTGCGACACCGTGTACGGCGCTTCGCGCACCAGCGCCGAAGTGCGTGCCCGCTGCGCCCGCGACATCGCCGATGCCAACAACTACCGCCAGCTGAAGCAGGGCCTGGTGCCGATCACCAGCAGCACCGACCAGACCCCGGTGCCGTTCACCAGCGGCTCCAACCCGCTGCTGCAGCCGGAAACCTCCAAGAGCAAGACGCTGGGCCTGGTGTGGAGCCCGAGCTTCATCCCGAACTTCAACGCCTCGCTGGACTGGTGGAAGATCCGCATCGACAACACCATCGTTGCCGACAGCCCGAACCAGATCCTGATCGACTGCTATGAGCAGGGCGTGACCTCGCGCTGCGCACAGTTCACCCGTGATCCGGTCAACGGCATCGTCAACAAGCTGACCTACGGCAACCGTAACGCCGGCTTCCTGGAAACCGAAGGTTACGACATGGACGTGACCTATCGCTGGGATACCGATTCCTACGGCAAGTTCAGCAGCGCCTGGTCGACCACCTACGTCAGCTCGAACATCTTCCGTTCGACCAACGACACCACCGTGGTGCCGACCCCGACCAACGGCATCGGCAGCGGCTTCCGCGTGCGCTCCAACCTGACCGTGGGCTGGGACCTGGGCAACTTCGGCGTCACCTGGACCGCGCGTTACTACTCCGGCGTCAAGGAGCAGTGCCTGAGCGTCAGCGCGCATCCGGACGAGTGCTCCGATCCGGGCGTGCGCGCACCGTGGTACGCCGGTACCCGCAACTACAACGAACGTGGTTCGGTCACCTTCCACGACGTGCAGTTCCGCTACAGCCTGCCGTGGGATGCCACCGTGTCGGTCGGCGCCAACAACGTGTTTGAGAAGTACGGCCCGGTGATGTACACCAAGCCGAACTCGGTGTTCTCGTACTACGGTGGCTACGACATCGGCCGCTTCGTCTACATGAAGTACCAGCAGCGCTTCTGATCCATCGCGCCGCCGCAACACCACGACCACGGCCCTTCGGGGCCGTGGTTTTTTTTGTCGCCAATGAACTGCTCTGCGCTGCACTGGCGAGGCTGCTCGGTGTTCTTTCTGGGCATGTCTTTCTGCGTCGCAGCGCGCGCAAGGTATTGAACGTGCGCAGGTAACGCGAAATACGACACTCCTGGTGCGGTGTGTGGTCGCTTTCCGCCTTTACGGAATTTGAACCCTGCGCGTTAGTGGGATGCCGCCGCGACGCAGGTCGTGGCGGCCGGACTGGCCCGCGCTTCGGGTGTCCGTTTCCACACATAGAGAGAGAGACCGCATGACGCCGAGCACCTCCCCGCTGGGTTGGGCGATCCGCTGTGCGCTGGCCGCGGCCGGCACCGCCGCCGCCCTGCCCGCACTGGCCCAGGATTCCCCCGCCCCGACCACGCTGGACCGCATCGAGATCACCGGTTCGCGCATCCGACAGGTCGACCTGGAAACCGCGCAGCCGGTGCTGACCATCAGCCGCGCCGACATCGAGCGCCAGGGCTTCAACTCCGTCGCCGACATCCTGCAGAACCTGACCGCGATGGGCAGCCCGGCACTCAGCCGCGCCAGCCCGTTGGCCGCCGGCGAGACCGCTGGCGGCAGCTTCGTGGACATGCGCGGGCTGGGCGCGCAGCGCACCCTGGTGCTGGTCAACGGCAAGCGCATGGGCATCAGCACCTCCGGCTACCAGGACATCTCCACCCTGCCCGCGGCCGCCGTCGAACGCATGGAGGTCCTGAAGGACGGCGCATCGGCCATCTACGGTTCCGATGCCATGGCCGGCGTGGTCAACATCATCACCCGCCGCAACGTGGAAGGCATCAGCGCCAGCATCTACCAGGGGCAGTACAGCCAGGGCGACGGTGACCGCACGCAGTACGACGTGGTGGGTGGCTGGTCCAATGATCGCGCCTCGATCACCTTCGCCGCCGAGCACGTGGAGGAAAAAGGTGTGTGGGCCCGCGATCGCTGGTTCAGCGCCTACACCAACACCGACCGCCATCCCGCTGATGGCTGGACCTCGGTCGGCCAGTGGGGCCGCATCACCGGCTTCAACGGCCCCGGCTGCACCAGCAGCCGCGGCTGCAGCTACTCGCTCGATCGCGGCGCCGCACCCGGTGGCCCTGACAGTTTCCATCTGAGCGATGACACCCCATTCACCGGCGATGTCAGCAACAGCAACGAGCAGATGCACGTGCAGACGCCGATCAAGCGTGATTCGATCTTCATCGATGGCCGCGTGACGCTGACCGACTCGCTGCACTTCAACACCCAGCTGGCCTACAACCGCCGCGAGACCACCCGGCAGATCGCCGGCTATCCGTTCCAGTCCGGCACTGCAGGCATCAACCCGATGTCCAAGGACAGCTGGTTCAATCCCTTCGGCAGCCACCACGGGTACCAGACCCCCAGCGATGTGGCCTGGAACCGGCGCATCTGGGAAATCCCACGCGTGAGCGTCAGCGACCTCACCACCTGGCAGGGCGTGGCCGCGTTCGAAGGCAGCTTCGAACTGGGCACGCACGGCTTCGACTGGGAACTGGGCTACCAGTACAACCGCAGCGAGCTGACCCAGC
>JAFAFD010000048.1 GCA_023423675.1 Pseudomonadota bacterium
CCTACCGCGGCCTGGTCAAGGTCGACCGCAATGCCGATGGCGCGCGCAACTACACCCAGTGCGATTCGCTGCTGATCGGCAAGCAGTGCGGTGCGCACACCTTCCCCTACATCGAGGTGAAGAACCCGGGCGCCACCGTCGAGCACGAGGCCACCACCTCGAAGATCTCCGACGACCAGCTGTTCTACTGCCGCGCCCGTGGCATCAGCCAGGAAGACGCGGTGTCGATGATCGTCGACGGCTTCTGCAAGCAGGTGTTCCGCGAACTGCCGATGGAATTCGCAGTGGAAGCCAAGAAGCTGCTGGAAGTCTCGCTGGAAGGTTCGGTGGGCTGACCGCCCGCCCCTGCCCCTCGCAAACGCATTCTCTTTATCGGCGGGCCGTGGCCCGCCCCACGGAAATCCCCACCATGCTGAAGATCGAAAACCTCCACGCCCGCATCGGCGACAAGGAAATCCTCAAGGGCCTGTCGCTGGAAGTGAAGCCCGGCCAGGTGCACGCCATCATGGGCCCCAACGGCGCCGGCAAGTCCACCCTGGGCAATGTCCTGGCCGGCCGTGACGGCTATGAAGTGACCGAAGGCAGCGTGCAGTTCGAAGGCAGCGACCTGCTCGACCAGGACCCGGAAGCGCGCGCCGCCGCCGGCCTGTTCCTGGCCTTCCAGTACCCGGTGGAAATCCCGGGCGTGAACAACACCTACTTCCTGCGCGCGGCCCTGAATGCCCAGCGCAAGGCGCGCGGCCAGGACGAACTGGATTCCATGCAGTTCCTGAAGCTGGTGCGGCAGAAGCTGGCCGTGCTGCACCTGAAGGACGAACTGCTGCACCGTGGCGTCAACGAAGGCTTCTCCGGTGGCGAGAAGAAGCGCAACGAGATCTTCCAGCTGGCCGTGCTCGAGCCGAAGCTGGCAATCCTCGACGAAACCGATTCGGGCCTGGACATCGACGCGCTGAAGAGCGTTGCCGACGGCGTCAACGCGCTGCGCGCGGCAGACCGTTCGTTCCTGGTCATCACCCATTACCAGCGCCTGCTGGACTACATCAAGCCGGACGTGGTGCACGTGCTGGCCGATGGCCGCATCGTCAAGACCGGTGGCCCGGAGCTGGCCCTGGAACTGGAAGCGCACGGCTACGATTTCCTCAAGGATCGCGTGGTGCGCGAGGCGGCGGTCTGATGAGCGCCCTGCTCGACTCGATGGCCCAGGCCTTCTGCGGCAGCGACGCGCGCCGCGAAGTGCTCGACACGGTGCTGCGCGATGGCCTGCCGGCTGCCCGCAGCGAAGCCTGGAAGTACACCTCGCTGCGCCAGCTGGAGCGCCGCGCCTTTGCCGCCGCGCCGCTGTCGCCGCCGGTGCTGGATGCAGCCGTGCTGGAAGACATCCCGGCGCCGCGCTTGGTGTTCGTCAACGGCCGCCTCAGCGACGCGCTGAGCGACACCCACGGCCTGCCGGCCGGCGTGCAGCTGGAACCGCTGTCCTCGGCGCTGGCCGCCGGTGAGGATGCCGCGCGTTTCCTCGGCCGCCGCTACAAGCGCAGCGACGAAGTGTTCGCCCGCCTGAATGCCGCGCTGGCCGATGAAGGCGTGGTGCTGCGCGTGGACGAAGGCGTGCAGGTCGAGGTGCCGCTGCAGCTGGTGTTCGCCAGCGTGGCCAGCGAGACCGACCTGGCCTGGCACCACCGCCACCTGATCGAACTGCGTGCCGGCGCCAGCCTGGGCGTGGTCGAGCACCGCTTCAGCGTGGGCGACTCGGCGCATCTGGACAACACCGTGCTGCATGCCCACGTCGCCCGCGACGCCGTGCTCAAGCACGCCCGCGTGCAGGCCGGCAGCGCACGCCAGACCAGCTTCCTGCGTACCGATGCGGTGCTGGCACGCGATGCCCAGTACCACCGCGTCGACCTGGAACTGGGTGCCGCACTCAGCCGCCACGAACTGAACGTGCGCCTGGAAGGTGACAACGCCCAGCTGACCGCCAACGGCGTGCTGCTCGGCAATGGCCGCCGCCACGTCGATACCCGCCTGGGCATCGACCACATCGCGCGCGATACCAGCAGCGAGCTGCTGTGGCGCGGCGTGGCCGCCAACCGCAGCCGCGTGGTGTTCCATGGCGGCATCCAGATCCGCGAGGGCGCCGATGGCACCGACGCGAACCTGTCCAACAAGAACCTGCTGCTGTCGGCCGACGCCGAGATCGACACCCAGCCGGTGCTGGTGATCGACGCTGACGAAGTGAAGGCCGCCCACGGTGCCACCGTCGGCCAGCTCGATGCCAACGCGCTGTTCTACCTGCGTTCGCGCGGCCTGCCGCAGCCGCAGGCACAGGCACTGCTGAGCGCCGCGTTCTGCCACGAGCCGCTGAAGGTGCTGCCCGAAGCCCTGCGCGAGCAGCTGGCGCGCCGCCTGGACAAGGCGCTGGCCGAGGCAGGTGTGGCATGAGCCTGTCCACGCCGCGCCCGATCGAAACCCCTGCCGGCACGCCGGACTGGGACCGCGTCCGCCTCGACTTCCCGCTGCTGATGCGCGAAGTGCACGGCAAGCCGCTGGTGTATTTCGACAACGCCAACACCGGGCAGAAGCCGGTGCAGGTGATCGGCGCGGTGGACGAGTTCTACCGCCGCTACAACGCCAACGTCAGCCGTGCCGTGCACGCGCTGGGCACCGAGGCCACCGACGCCTACGAGGGCGCGCGCAACAAGCTTGCGCGCTTCCTCAACGTGCGCAGCAACGAGCTGGTGCTGTGCAGCGGCACCACCTTCGCCATCAACCTGGTGGCGTACTCGTGGGCGCTGCCGCGGCTGAAGGCCGGTGATGTCATCCTGGTCTCGCGCATGGAACACCATGCCAACATCGTGCCGTGGCAGCTGGTCGCCCAGCGTACCGGCGCGACCATCCGCGTGGCCGAGATCACCCCCGATGGCGCGCTGGACCTGGACGCGCTGCGCAAGGCGATGACCCCCGAGGTCAAGCTACTGGCCGTGGCCCACGTCTCCAACGTGCTGGGCACGGTCAACCCCGTGCGCGAGATCTGCCGTGAAGCGCGCAAGCGTGGCATTGTCACCGTGGTCGATGGTTCGCAGGCCGTGCCGCACCGCAAGGTCGACGTGGCTGCGATCGGCTGCGACTTCTACGCCATCACCGGCCACAAGATGTGCGGCCCGACCGGCACCGGCGTGCTGTGGGCGCGCCGCGAGCATCTCGACGCCATGCCGCCGTTCCTCGGCGGTGGCGAGATGATCAAGGAAGTCAGCTTCGACGGCACCGTGTTCAACGACGCCCCGCACAAGTTCGAAGCCGGCACCCCGAACATCGCCGGCTTCATCGGCCTGGGCGTGGCCGTGGATTACCTGCAGGGCTTGGGCCTGGAGCACGTGGAAGCGCGCGAGGCCGACCTACTGGCGCACTTCACTGAAGAACTGCGCAAGGTCGATGGCCTGCGCATCCTCGGCGAAGCGCCTGAGAAGGCCGCCGTGGTGTCCTTCCTGATCGACGGCGCGCACGCCCACGACCTGGCCACCCTGCTCGACCTGGAAGGCGTGGCCGTGCGTTCGGGCCAGCACTGCGCGCACCCGCTGCTGCAGTACTACGGCGTCGCCGCCACCTGCCGTGCCTCGCTGGCGTTCTACAACACGCACGCCGAGATCGAGCGCTTCATGACCGCACTGACCAAGGTGCGCAAGCTGCTGGGCTGAGGCCA
>JAFAFD010000065.1 GCA_023423675.1 Pseudomonadota bacterium
CTTCAGGTGTCAGTGCCGCAGGCTCGTCCAGCCGTGCAGTGACGTGGCTGGGGACACCCCGCTGGATCTCATCGAGCACCGCCACGGCCGAGCAGATCTGGCCCGGCGTGCAGTACCCGCACTGGAAACCATCATGCTTGACGAAGGCGGCCTGCATGTCGCTGAGGTTGCCAGGTGATCCCATGCCTTCTATGGTGGTGATCCTGGCGCCCTCATGCATCACGGCCAGAGTCAGGCACGCATTGATGCGACGGCCGTCCACCAGGACGGTGCAGGCACCGCACTGCCCATGGTCGCAGCCCTTTTTCGTGCCTGTCAGCTGCAGGTGCTCACGCAGCGCATCGAGCAGGGTGACCCGGGTGTCGAGAAGCAGTGAGCGGCTTGCACCGTTCACCTCGAAGGTCACCTGCGTGGTGACCGGGGCGCGTGCGGAGGAGCGGTCGGGCTCGGCGGCGGCGGCGACAGCGGCAGGCATGGCCATGGTGGTGGCCGAGCCCGCACTGAGCTTGAGCATGTCGCGCCGCGTGAGCGGAAGCTTGGAAGGGGGATTCATCGTGACTCCGCTGGCTGCAGTCGGCTGACGGGATTGCGTGTCAGCATGGCGGTGCTGCGGTAGGCAGGCGGTGAAGTCCCCCGTCGTCTCCCATTCAGTCTGTTACGTCGCGGGTTCGGTCCGGCAGCCGCACAGGCCGAGTTCGAGCTCGGCATCCAGGTCCTGACCCGGGGTGCAGTGGCGATGCTGCCTTCGCTGCCCGCTGGCAAGCGCTGAAGCTCAGCGTTCCGCGGAGAGGACGGCGCGTACCCGCGTGGCCAGTTCGCCGATGGTGAAGGGCTTGCCGATCAGCTGCACATGCGCGTCGAGCACGCCATCATCGACCAGGGTATTGCGGCTGTTGCCGGTGGCAAACAGGACCTTCAGGTGCGGATGCCGCGCCAGGGCCTCGTCGGCCAGCTGGCGACCGTTCATTCCGGGCATCACCACATCGGTGAACAGCAGCGCGATGCCGGGGTGGGCCTGCAGCAGGGGCAGGGCGCTGGCAGCGCCATCGGCCGACAGCACCCGATAGCCGAGTTCGGACAGCGCATCAACCGAGAACGCGCGTACCGCCGCGTCATCGTCCACCACCAGGATCTGCTCGGCGCCGCCGCCGGACAGCGGTGCCACATCGGCCTTGGCCGGCGGCATGGCGTCCACCTCGGCCAGCAGGCGCGGCAGGTAGATGACGACGGTGGTGCCCGCGCCGGGTGCGGACTGCAGGCGGACATGTCCATTGGACTGCTGCACGAAGCCGTAGACCTGCGACAGGCCCAGGCCGGTACCTTGTCCGACCGGCTTGGTAGTGAAGAACGGATCGAACGCGCGCGCCATCACCTCGGGCGCCATGCCGCCGCCGGTGTCGGTCACGGCGATGCGCACGTAATCGCCAGTGGGGATGCCGCCGTGCTCGGCCACGCTGGCCAGGTCGATCGGGCAGTTGCTGGTCTGCAGCGTCAGGCGACCGCCGCCCGGCATGGCATCGCGCGCGTTCACCGCCAGATTGAGGATCACGTTCTCCAGCTGGTTGGCATCGGCGTGCGTCCACCACTGGCCGCCACCCAGCACGGTTTCGAGGATGACGCTGCTACCGAGCGAATGCACCAGCAGATCGGTCATGCCGGCCACCAGATGGTTCACGTCGAGGGCAACCGGCTGCAGCGGCTGCGGGCGTGAGAAGGCCAGCAGCCGCTGAGTCAGCTGTGCGGCACGCTGGGCGCCGTCCAAGGCCATCTCGATGTAGCGCACCGCGCGCGCATCGCTGTCGCCGATACGCAGTGCCAGCAAGTCCAGCGGGCCGATCACCGTGGCCAGCATGTTGTTGAAGTCGTGTGCGATGCCGCCGCTGAGCTGGCCGACGGCCTCCATCTTGCGGCTCTGCCGCAGCGCGTCTTCCACCCGCATGCGCTCGGCCACTTCTGCCCGCACCCGCGCCTCCAGCTGCTCGTTCAACTCGCGCAAGCGTTCGTCGGCCGCCTTGCGAGCGGTGATGTCGATGGCCACGCCCAGCAGGCGTACGCAGCGGCCGGCCTCGAAGATGCCCCGGCCCTTGGCCGCGACCCAGCGCACCACGCCATCTTCCTTGCCGATCGTGCGGTACTCGACATCGTAGTTGGCACGCCGATGCGGATCGGCGGAGGCATCGAGTGCTGCCAGCGTCGCGGCACGATCGTCCGGGTGCAGGCCGTTGCGGAAATCCTCGAAGTCCACCTCCGCGTCCGCCGAGATGCCGAACATCGCCTTCATGCGCTTGGGCCAGAGCAGGACTTTCTGCACCAGGTCCAGGTCCCATAACCCAAGCTCGCCTGCTTCCGTGGCCAGGCGCAGGCGCTCTTCACCCTCGGCCAGCGCTGCTTCAGCCGCCTTGCGTCCGGACAGGTCGAGCATGGCGCCGATCATCCGCTGCGGGCGCCCATCAAGGTCGCGCAGCACCGCACCACGATCAAGCACGGCGGCATAGCTGCCATCGGCGCGTCGGAACCGGTACTCGTCGTGCCAGGTGGCGCCGTCTCCGTCGATGACGGCGTGGATGTTGCGGTCGATGCGGTCGCGGTCCTCGGGATGGATGTGGTCCAGCCACCACTGTGCACTGGTCTCCATCATCGGGTGCCCGAACAGGCTGGACAGCGCTTCGTTCCAGACGACGTGCCCGTCGACGATGCGCCAGTCCCAGATCGCGTCGTTGGTGGCCTGTGCGGCCAGCCGATAGCGTTCCTCGATGTCGAGGCGCTCGGCCTCGGCCGACTTGCGGTCGGTGATGTCCAGCGAGGTGCCGACCAGGCCGATCACTTCGCCGTCGCCATTGCGCAGTGGCGCCTTGGTCGACAGCCACCACGCGCGGCGGCCATCTGGAAAGCTGACTTCCTCTTCCACCTGCTCGCTGCGGCCGCTGGACATTACCCGCTCGTCGGTGGCCATCACTGCCGCAGCCTGGGCGGGGTTGGCCAACAGTTCGGCATCGGTCCGCCCGACATACTCCGCCGGGGGGCGCCCGATCAGTGCCGTTGTGCCGCTGTTGCCCATCAGCAGGCGGCCTTGGCGATCCTTGGCATACATCACGCCGGGCGCGGCCTCAACGAAGGAGCGCAGCAGGGCCTGGGCCTGGTCACGCTCGGCCTGCACCCGCAGCCGTTCGTCGATGTCGATGAGGACGCCGGGGAAGCGCAGTGCCCGACCGTTCTCGTCCAGGTCGACGCGGCCGATACTTTCCAGCCAATGGTAACCGCCGTCGGTGCCGCGCGTGCGGTACTGATGCGCGAAGCGGCCGCCATGCCGCACGGCATGCTCGATGGCCGACGTCAGCCCTGCCAGGTCATCGGGGTGCACCGTGCCCAGCACCTCGTGCAGCTGCAGCTTGCGCTGGGCCAGCGTCGGGTCGAGCCCGAACGCGCGGGCGAGCGCTTCGTCAACGGTCAGCTGGTCGTTCGGCACATCCCAGAACCAGGTGCCGACGATGGCACCCGCTGCCAGCGCCATGTTCACGCTGTCGGAGGCATGGGCGGCTTGCGGCTGGGGAACGGGAGGCTGGGTCACGGACGATCTCGAACGGCGGGGCGTTGCCCGCCCCGGGCAGGGGCAGGCAGAACATGGGCCGCCAGTCTAGATCAAGGCCGCGTCACGGCAGCGTGGTGCCGTGTCAATCGCCACCGGGCTTCACCCGCATCACCCGTTTGCGGTACTCGTAGACGTTGTCACCGCGCACGCGCCGTTCCTGCGTACCGGTGATCGAATCCACGCGACGGTCCGAGCCAGTGACCGGCTTGGCGTCGATCGCGGTTTCGTGTTCGAACGAATGCGATTTGTCGGTGTTGCGGTAATAGCGGTACAGCGCCCAGTACAGCGCCGTAGCACCTGCCGGGCCGGCCGCCAGCAACCAGAGACCACTGTCGTCACTCATGTTGTCGCCACCAGGAATGCAATTGCCAGGGCTTCGATGACCGTGCCGGTGGCCAGGGCAGCCAGCAGCATCTTCCACTGCTGCACAGGTACGCTGCCCATGGTCTCACCGGTGCGGCCGTTCACCGCGATGTAGTGAAGCATGCCGCCGTTGGCACCGGGCTGGTGATAGGAGTAAAGCCAGACCGGCAGGTACATCGATACCCAGCGGCTCCCGTGCACGTCCAGCTGCTCCTGCTCCCAGCGCACGCCGCGGTCATAGCGGCGCACGCTGGCTTCCACCTGCGCGCGGGCGATCGACAGCAGCTGGTCTTCCAGTCGCGGACGCAGCTTCTCCACGTCCACGTTGCGCTTCTCGGAGGTGAAGCCAGCCAGGTAGGACGCGTTCCACTTCACCGCGTTCTTGGTGTCGAACGGCAGGATGGTGTTGATGATGTTGTTGGTGTTGGTGCGCGTGTCGAGGTTGCCGCGCTCGGCCGAGGATTCCAGCGGTAGGTCGTCGACGGTGAATTCGACCTGGCGCTCGACCTGGTAGATGTCCGCGTCGTAGTAGGTCTGCTTGTTCTTCTCGGTACCGCGGGTGTATTCGCGGGTCTTGATCTCGCCCTTGCCGGCCACGGCCGCGCTGACATTGCTGTCCACGATCATGTAGGGCAGGTACACGCCCACCACGTTTTCCGGGGTGAACTGGTCCTTGAAGGCCTTCAGCGCGAACATCCGGCGCTTGTCGACGAACTGGCGGATGCGTGCAACCGCATCGTCCTTCTTGATGTGGAAGGGCAACACGGCATCGGGCACCGCACCGTTGCTGATCTGTTCGTTGACGCCGAACACGTGGCGGCACCAGTGGCAACGCGCGGTCATCGTGCTTTCGGTGTTGACCGTGACTTCAGCGCCACAGCCGCCGCACTTGAAGGTCATCAGCGCCGAGGTGTCGGCGTCGATGTCGCGTGCACCGGAGGCGATGACCGTGCCCTGCAGCTGGTCCAGCGCTTCGCCCAGCCCGAATTCCTCCTCCACCCGCGCGCCATGCCATTCGTGACGGCAGTACAGGCAGACCAGGACGTCGGTGCCAAGCCTGGGGCGGATGTCGGTGCTGCCGCACTTCGGGCAGCGGTTCAGGCCGTCCTTCAGCTCGCTGGCCGAGGTGTCGATGGCCAGCGGATCGGGCGCCTCGACTTCATCACGGATGGCCTGCGGCAGCGTGCTGGTATCCAGCGGGAAGCTGCCAGGCAGGGGCGGGACGTCCTGCGGCGAGCCCGGACCGTCCAGCTTCGCCGCCGGCAAGGGCGGGGGCGAAGCGGGGGCGGCCTGGGGCAGCGGCGGAGGACCGTTTCTGGGGTCGGACATGGGTCTGCGCGTCCGCCGGCTTACAGGCCCAGCGCCTTGGCCTTCAGCGCGTCGTAGTCGCCCTGGGTGATCAGGCCCAGGTCGAGCATTTCCTTGGCCTTCTTCAGCTTGGCCACCGGATCATCGGCGGCCGGCGCGGCCGGCTGCTGCAGGCTGCCCGCACCGAACATGCCCGAGGCCATGCCGACGCCGACCAGGCCCGCCGCGCCGCCGCTCTCGCCGGCCGACTGGATGCCCTGGGCCACGCTGGCCTGCAGGTTGGAATTGCCGCGCGAGCCGGACAGCGCATCGGCGCGCTGCACGGTCTTCAGCAGTTCACGGGTGTTGGCGTCGTATTCGATCGAGACGATGGCGGTCTTGACGATGGCCAGGCCACGGTCGGACTTCCACTGGTAGGCCTGCTCGACGGCCGCCGACAGGCTCTGCGCGAAGCCGATCGAATCCTGCTGCAGCCTGGTGATGCGGTTGCCCTTGGACGGGTCGTTGCTGTACAGGCTGAACGCCGGTGCCAGCGAACCCACCACTTCATTGAACAGCTGGGTGGCGGCGGCATTGTCCATGTCGGTGAAGTCGAAGACCTGGCCCGGACGCAGGTAGCTGGCCGGCACGAAGTTTTTCACGAACAGGATCGGGTCGACGATCTTCAGCGTGTACGAGCCACGGGTAACCGCGCCGACCTGGGTATTGAGGAAGGCATCGTCCCAGTAGATTTCCGACTGGGTGCCGAAGCGGTTGTCCGGCAGCTCCTTCAGCGAGACGAAGAAGGCGGCCTGCTGCGAGCCCGGCTGGCCGCCGAACTTGAAGCGTTCCCAGCTCTGCTTGATGAAGGTGCTGACCAGCCCGTCACCGGCGAAGATCGACTGCGAATTGAGGTCGTCCGAGCGCCACTCGTAGCCACCCGGCTCGGCCACGAAGGCGGTGATCGCGCCGTCCTGGAACAGCAGCAGGCCGTAGCCTTCTGGCACGACGATCTTCGAGCCGTTGCTGATGATGTTGGACGAACCGCTGGTATTGGAACCACGGCCGGCATTGGTGCCCTGCGGCACGGCCGCGAACAGGGCCGCGGTCGACGGCAGGCCCGTCGGCACGGTGTAGAAATCCTTCCACTGGTCGGCCAGAACACCGCCCACCGCACCCTTGACCGCCTGTACCAGACCCATGACCTGCTCCCTGTGGTTACCGGACAGGCACCATGCCTGTCGTGCTCGGCTGACTATAGAGGAGCGGGGCGGTGGCTCGCCACCGGTCATGGTGGCGGCCATTCATCTGGCAGAATCAGCGTACGGACTGCGGAACCTTCCTAAGCTTCGAGGTGTCATAGCCCATGGCAGCGATACGCTCGACGGCTGCCTGGTACTCCTGCGGCGACACTTGCGGCGTGCGCGCCATGTACCAGACGTAATCGCGCTTGCTGCGGCCGACAATCGTCTGCTGATAGTCGGCGTCAAGCCAGGCAATGATGTACTCGGCGTGGATCGGCCAGATGAACTGCATGCCCCACACCGCGCCGGCACCTTCCTTCTCCACCCGGCCGACCGGGTGCATGCTCTTGTATGGCGCCTGGAAGCTGCCTTTGCGGTACGTGAAGGTGGTCTGGATGCGTCCATCCGGCCGCAGGGAATAGCTTTCAACGGCGTCGAAAGCCTCGCGCTCTGGCCGCGAGGGGATGTGGGCGATCACATACCAGTCGCCCATGAAGCGGGGCACGTCCACCGACGGCTCACGTGGCAGTGGCCGGGTGTCCTGGCTGCTGCAACCGGTGCCGAACAGGGCCAACGTCAGCAGGGTGAACAAGGGGGGCATACGCATGGCCAGTCTCCTTCAGCGGGGGCGGAACAGGTAGTGGGCGACCAGCCACTGCTGGCCTTGGTCATAGCCAAACAACTCGGCGCAGGCCATCCAGAACATGCGCCAGCGCTGCCACCAGATGCGTGCGGCGGCCTCGCCGTAGGTCGCCTGTAGGATCGGCATCAGCTGCGCGCGGGCCGCGTCCTGGTTGTCCAGCCAATGGTTGGCGGTGCGCTGGTAATGGGTACCGTCCAGCAGCCAGCGCTGGTCCAGCTGCAGGTGCTGCTGGAAATGCAGGAGGGTGTCGGCGGCCGGCATCAGGCCACCGGTGAAGAAATGCCGCCCCATCCAGTTGTCATCGCCTTCGGTCTCGAACGGGTACATCAGCGTGCGGTGGGCGAAGATGTGCACGAACAGGGCACCGTCCGGCCGCAGCCAGCCGGCGATGCGCTGCAGCAGCTGCTGGTAGTTGCGCACGTGTTCGAACATTTCCACCGACACGCAGCGATCGAAGCGCGCGGTCGGCAGCTCCAGCTGGTTCACGTCGCGGGTGAGCACCTCGACGTTGCGCAGGCCACGTGCCTGGCACTGGCCCATGATGTGCTCGCGCTGGCTGTGCGAGTTGGACACCGCGGTGATGCGCGCATTCGGGTAGCGTTCGGCCATCCACAGGGTCAGCGAACCCCAGCCGCAGCCGAGCTCGAGGATATCCTGGCCGTCACGCAGCCCGGCGCGCTGCCCATACAGCTCCAGCATCGCCTCTTCGGCCTGGTCCAGGGTTTCGTGACCGGTGCGGTAGTAGCAGCTGCTGTACTTAAGGCGCTTGCCGAGGCAGGCCTGGAAGAACGCGGCCGGCACTTCGTAATGCTGGCGGTTGGCGGCATCGACGTGCAGGGCCAGCGGGCTGCCGGCCAGTTCGGCGATACGACGCTGGAAGCGCACCGACTGTCCTTCCTGGCCGCCCTCGTCCTCCTCCTGCAGGCGCTGCGCGCACAGGCGGCGGATGCCTGCACGCAGGGCAGCGTCCGGTATCCAGCCGCGCTCGGCCCAGCCGGTCAGGCCGCCTTCGATCTCGACGGGAGGGTGCAGCGTG
>JAFAFD010000147.1 GCA_023423675.1 Pseudomonadota bacterium
GGATACGGGCGCATCGCCTCGCGGCAGGCCATGGCGAGGATGCCGGACAGGTCCGACCAAGGTTCCAGCTTCAGCGCGATGCCAGGGCCGAGGCGGCCCCGTGCGAAATCCAGGGTTACATCGATCAGCTCGGCGATGCGGTCGGCACTGTCGTTGATATGGCCCAGCACCTTCTGCTGCGAATCGGTCAGCGCGCCAAAGCCCAGCAGATCGACACCCGCGCGGATGGCCTGCACAGGGTTGCGCAGGTCGTGCGCCAGAACGCCGATGAACTCCTCGCGCTGCTTGGCCACCCGCTGCAGCTCGGCATTGGACTGCTCGAACTCAATGAGTTGCCGGCTGACCGACGCGCCGTGCGCCTTCAGGTCATCGATCGTGCGGGTATCGGCATCGTGGCAGCGGATGGCATCGATCTGCGCCGCCACCATCTCAGCCAGTGCGCCCAGCGACTGCACCCGCTCTTGGTCCAGCGGCCGCGGCTCCGGGTCCAGCGTGCACAGAGTGCCAAAAATGGAGCCGTCTTCGAGCAGCAGCGGCACGGAGATGAAGCTGCGGAAGCCATACAGCCCAGGCAGAGGGCTGCATTTGTACTCAGGATGCGCCAGGAAATCACTGAACCAGATTGGCGTGCGGGTTGCGCGCACGTCCTTGCAGAAGGTCTGGTTCACGTCGAGAGGCATGCCGCTGGAGATACCCAGGCCTGCGCTGTCGATGCTCTGGATGGACCGCGCGGACGTGTCGGTCACCTCAGCCACCAGTGCCACCCGCATGCCGGTCAACGCGCATGCCAGGTCCAGCGAGGGCCGGAAATCGATTCGAGTAGGCATGGCGGATCCGGGCAGACTGCGGTGTGCAGCCAGTATAGCGAGCGCTACCGTAGTTTCATCACGCCTTCGCGGCTGTATCTTCACACTTCAGCCCCTTTCCAGACCGCAAGGCATGCCGTGATCAGCAGTACGCTCCTCCAGACCTTCCCCGCGTCCTGCCAGGCTGACGCCCGGATGCTGCGCACCCGGTTCGGCCAGGCGGACACCTACGTGGGCTGCTGCGTGACCGGCATCGTGCATGGCCGACCGGTATTTGACCTGGCCGGCGAGCAGATGCTGGATGCGCTGTTCGAGCGCGCCGGGCAGGTGAAGGTGGTGGTGTTTGGCAGCGCCTTCGAGTGCCCCATCCGTTTCCATCAGGAGCTGCAGCAGGTGCCGGCCGATACCGCACTGTGCTTCGCCTTTGGCGATGCCGCAGCGCTGGAGGAGGCGTTGCCGCTGCTGCGCCCACAGTACACCGGCGGGGTGCTGGAGCGCTGCGGCTCGCTCGAGGGTGTTGGCGTGGCTGAACTGGTGGCCGCACGCGCTGCGTAACCGCGCGCAGAGGCAGTCGAGCAAGCTCGACTCTACCTGGTCGGAAGCGCCGTCCCGAAGCGTTCGTTGAACGCTTCAGCTGTCATCGGGCGGGCCAACGCGAAGCCCTGGATCTCATCGCAGCCCAGCGCCTGCAGCCGTGCAACCTGCTCGGCACTCTCCACGCCTTCGGCCACTGCCGCATACCCCAGCCGCTGCGCCAGGCCGATGATCGCTTCCACCTTCAGCGCGGCACGGGGGTCCACGCACAACCGGTCGATCACCGTCTTGTCCAGCTTGAGCGTGCTGATCGGCAGCTCGGTGAGGTAGCCGAAGTTGCTGTAGCCGCTGCCGAAATCATCCACGGCGATGCGCAGCCCCGCGGCGGCCATCTGCCGCAGCTGCTGGCCGGCGGGAGAGTCCACGCGCAGCCACTGGCTCTCGGTGATCTCCACTTCGATGTCCACGCAGGAAAGCCCTTTCTGTTCGATCGCGCGGATCAGCCGCAGCGCCGCGTCTTCCTCGGCCATGTCGCGGGCCGAGTAGTTGATCGACAGCGTCAGGCCGATGCCCGCCGCGCGCCAGGCCGCACACTGGTCCAGCGCCTGGTCGATCACCCAGCGGGTGATGCCCTGCATGACCGCCGTGCGTTCGAACACCGGGATGAACTCGGCCGGGCTGACTGCACCCAGCTGCGGGTGGTTCCAGCGGATCAGCACCTCGGCCGCCACCGGCGTCAGGTCCGAGGCGCGGAAACGCGGCTGGTAGACCAGGTGGAACTGCTTTTCCTGCAGTGCCTCGCGTGCGTCGGTGGCCAAGCGATAGCCCCGCCGCGTGCGCGCATCGCGGGTCTCGGAATACCAGCGGAACACCGAGCGGCTGTTGATCGCGGCGTTCAGCCCCACCAGCATGCGGCGGATGGCCTCGTCGGCGTTGTGCTGGCCCAGGGTGATGCCGCAGATGCCGGCATGGAACGAGGGTGCCATCGGCACCTGCGCGGCCATCATCGGCCGGGTCAGTCGCTCCTGCAGTTCGCCGATCAGATCTTCGACCGCCTTGGACGACGACAGCTCCACCACGAACGCAAACCGCGCCACACCGACGTGGTAGACCTCGGCCATGCCGTCGAGCGCCACGCAGAGCCGCACGCCGATACGACGGATCAGGGTTTCCAGCGGTGCCATGCCCAGCACCTGGCCGGCCTCGGTGGCGGTGGTCGCATCGAAGACATCGATCAGCACCGCATGCAGGAACGTGTCCGGTTCGCGCTCGGCATGGGCGGCGAAATCCAGGGCGAACTGATGCCGGTCGGGCAGGCCGCTGACCGGATCGCGGCGGCCCGTCAGGGCACGCAGCTCCAGTTCGTTCATCGCAGCGCTGGCCAGGGTCTGCAGCTGGCGCCGCTCGGCTTCGGAAAACTGCCGGGGCGCATCGTCCATGATGCAGAACGCACCGATGGCCACGCCGTTGCGCGCAACCAGTGGCGCGCCTGCATAGAAGCGAAGCTGCGCTGGACCGGTCACGAGCGGATTGCTGGCGTGGCGTGGGTGCGCGCGCAGATCATCGATGACCAGCGTATGGGGCGAACCAATCGTCGAGGCGCAGATTGAATCGCGGATATGGGTCTGGGTGGTGGCCAGCCCCTTGCGCGAGACCAGCCGCTGGCGATCGACCTCCAGCAGCGAAACGAACGCAACGGGTACGTTGAAGGTGTGGGTGGCCAGCTCGGTGAGGTTGTCGAGGGCTGCACCGGAGACGGCGCCGAGGGCATTGAGTCCGGCCAGGGTGGAGAGGCGTTCTTGTTCGGGGGAGGGCATCAGGACCACATCAGAACGTACAGGGGGGCTGCACAGGCGAAGCGACCGCAGCAGCGCAACCCACCATGGCGCGCTGCTGCTACCGGGGGAAGGGGCGCAGGCTGCTGCGTTCTGAATGCTTCAGGCCTGCCGCGCGATGGTAGTGCGCGGCAGATGCGGGCGGTGTGAGCGCCCGCCATGGCCCATGCCCCTCAGGCCGCGCGCCTGAGGGCGGGGGTTGCCTGGGCCGAGACCCGGAACACGGCCGCCGCCTGGTCCAGGTCTGCCGCCTGTCCCGCCATCGCGCGGGCCGCCGCGCTGGCTTCCTCCACCAGTGCGGCGTTCTGCTGGGTGGCCTCGTCCATCTGCGCGATGGTCTGGTTGACCTGCTCGATGCCGGCCGCCTGCTCGACGCTGGCCTGGGCAATCTGCTGCACCAGATGCCCGGTCTGGCCCGCGGCTTCGGTCAACTGGCCGATGGCGGCCTCGGTCTGGCGGGCGATGCCGATGCCGGCCTCGACCCTGCCGGTGGATTCATCGATCAATGCCTTGATGTCCTTGGCCGAGGCTGCTGCGCGCTGTGCCAGCGTGCGCACCTCGCTGGCCACCACCGCAAAGCCGCGACCCTGCTCGCCGGCGCGCGCCGCTTCGACCGCGGCGTTGAGGGCGAGGATGTTGGTCTGGAACGCGATGCCGTCGATCAGGCTGACCATTTCGCCGATGCGCAGCGACGAAGCATTGATCTGCCCCATCACCCGAACCACGTCCTGCACCGCCTGGGCGGTCTGCTGCAGGGCTTCGCCGGCGCTGCGCGAGGCCGCATCGGCCTGCTGTGCGTGTTCGGCATTCTGGCGTACGGTGGAGGTCAACTCTTCCATCGAGGCCGCGGTCTCTTCCAGGTTCGCGGCCTGGCTTTCCGTACGCCGTGACAGGTCGGCGTTGCCCGCGGCAATCTCATCGGACGCGCTGGCGATCGAACCGGAGGCGTCCTGGATGCGGCGGATGATGGCCGCCAGATTCTCAGCAGTCCGGTTGGTGTCGCGCTGCATGGTAGCGAACACACCCTGGAAGTCGCCCTCGATACGGCGGGTCAGATCCCCTTCGGCCATGGCACCCAGCACCTTGGACAACGCGCCGAGGCTGCCGTCAGCGGTGGCCATCAGGCGGTTGAGGTCTTCAATCATGCGGCGGAAATCGTGACGGTAGGCCGTGGCATCGCCACGCACGCTGAAATCGCCGGCCGCTGCCGCCGTCGCCAGACGCTGGATATCCTGATTGATCGCATGCAGGCTGGCCTTGGCCGCATCCATCGATTCGTGCAGGATCGCGCGGCTGCCCGGCAGGCGTCGTGCGTCCCGGCTCAGGTCACCCTGCGCGTATTGGTTCAGCACGTCGATGGCATCGACGATCGCATCCAGATGCTCGAACACCATCGTGTTCATGCCCTGCGCCAGTTCGCCGTAGACGCCGGGGAAATCCACCGGCATGCGGTGGCTGATGTCCTCGGCGGCATGCTTGCCGATCATCAGCTGGGTCTGCTGCGAGAAGCGCTGCAGCAGGCCGACCATGCTGTCCGTGGCCCGCAGCATCTGGCCCACTTCATCGGGGTTGTCATCCTGGTGACGGACGCTGAGGTCGCCGCGGGTGACCGCATTGATCGACGCCTGCACCTGGGCCAGCGGGCGGGTCAGGCTACGCGAGATCAACCACGCCGCGATGATGCCCAGGCCCAGGCTGAGGATGCCGAACAGGCTGAGCAGTGCCGTGGTCCTGGCTGCCAGCGCCTGCATGTCCCGGGCGGCTTCTTCCACCAGTTTCTGCTGCAGATCGGCGAACTCGGCGAGCGCCGCGTTCCAGTCGGCAGCCGCAGGGCCAGCGCGGGTCAGCAGCTCGGTGCTGGCGGCATCGAAGTCGCCGGCCTGCATCGCTGCATCCAGGTCGCGGTTGAGTGCGACGGTGGCCTGCTGCTTCTGCGCGACCTTGCCGCGCATCGATTCGGCCAGGGGGCTGGTGGCCGGGCGCTCGGTGAAGTGGGCCCAGATCTGGTCATAGCGTTCCGACATTGCGTGCGCCTTCGCCAGATCGGCCTCCAGCCCCTGGTCGCGCTTGATCAGCATGTCGCGGCGCAGGAGCAGCAGCTCCTTGTTGATGATGAGCATGTCGTACAGCTCGCCCATGCGGGTCACGCGCACGTTCACCGCGTTGTCGAACTGTTGGCGCTGCTGGTAGTTGCTGTGCAGGGCGATCGCAAGAATGGTGGCGATCAGAAGAAGCAGGATGGAAAAGCCCGCGGTGAGGCGGGTGCCAACCTTGAAGCGGCGCAGCGTGCACATTTTGTGAAATCCGGTAGTCGTTGTAGGCCCGACTGCCGGGCGTGTCTGCGCAGGAGAGAGTCCCGGCAAGCAGTACAACGGTAGCGGCGGCGCAGGCTGAAGCTTTAGCGCCACGGTTCGGATTTTTTCTGGAAGCGCCTGCGGATCAGGCGATGCAGAGCACGAAGACCGCCGACAGCGCGAGCATCAGCACGAACACCCGCCGGCTCAGGGCCAGGCAGGCGAGGCCCGCGGCCAATGCCCAGGCGCCCAGCAGGACGCAGGCCAGCAGCCACAGGCCCATGCCCATCAGCGAGCCGGACACCACGCCGGACATCGCCAGTGCTTTGAACAGGCCCACGCCCAGCACGCTGCCCAGCATTCCTGCCTGCAAGGCGACGGCATCATGGCGGGTAGGGGCAGGGCGGTGATGCATGGGCTGCACTGTGCAGCAAGCCACATCCACGCCATGTGTTTTTTGCGGTTCAGCGAAGGAGGGGGAGGGGTCGGATCCCTTTCCAACGGAAAGGGTTCTGACCCCGGATCTCCAATCAGGCGCTGAGGTCAGAGCCCTTGCCTCTGGCAAGGGATCCGCCCCCGGGCCCATCACTCACGCATCGTCATCCAGCGCATCGCCATCCCAGTCGGGCAGCGCATCGTCGGCACCCGCAGCGTCGGGGTCCACCGGCTCCAGCAGGGTGTAGTCATCGCGTCGCGCATCGCGGATGCCCAGGCCCACATAGGCGGCCTCCAGCGCCGCTGTATGCGCGTGCCGTCGCAGCTGGGCCGCCGTGGTCAGCTCGCCCCTCAGCCAAGCCGCGGCAGCCGCAGGCTCCACAAACACCGGCCCATCGGCAGACAGCGGGGCCGGGATCGCCGGATTGCCGTCGGTCAGGATCGAAAACGTGTCGCGCATGTCGCCGGCCTCGTCCTGCCAGTGCTCCCACAGCCCGGCCGCCAGCAGCGCCAATCCATCCTGGCGCTGGACGAACATCGGCCACGGTGGTCGCCGCTGCCGGTCCCATTTGAAATAGCCGGTCATCGGCACGATGCAGCGCCGCTTGCTCCAGGCATCGGCGAAGACGCGGCTGCGCGGAGCGCGTTCCAGCCGGGCAGTCACCGTGGTGTAGGGCGTGGACGGCTGCTTCGACCAGCGCGGCACCAGGCCCCACTGCATCTCTGCAACGACCGTCGTGGTCTGCTCATCGGCGGCGCCGGCGGCCCAGACCCAGGCGTGGCCGTCCTTGCCGATGTTGTAGCGCGCATCCGCCGTTGCCAGTGCTGCCGACACGTCGCCGGGCAGGGCAGCAGCAAAGCTGTCCACGTCCACGAAGGCCTGCACGAAACGCCGCATGCCCGCTCCGTCGCCGCCTCAGCGCGGCGGATGTCCCTGCAGCAGGTCGCGTCCGCGCGGGGTCAGGTCGATGTCGCCGTCTTCCGCCTGCACGGCAAGGCCTGCCTTCACCGCCCAAGTGGCGGCGTCACTGTCCACCTGCTCGGCATCGGCAATGGCCTGCAGGATCTGGCGCTGTGCCCCGGTCAGTGACGCGTCCATGTTCATACGCCCAACACGCGCGGCAGCTTCCAGTCCGCGACCCGGGCATTGCTTACCGCCTGGTGGCATCCGCAGTCGTCACAGCGGAACAGCGTGCCGCCAGGCAGGTGCAACAGATTGCCGTCCGTAGACGAGGTGGTGGCGTCGCAGTGGTTGCAGGTGACGGTCAGCGAGGTGATGCGTTCCACCCCGCCGGCCATGTTGAAGACGGCCTCAAAGGCGCGAATGGCGAAATGACCGGTATCCGACATGGGAGAGGGCGTGCCAAGGGAGAAGGTGCATTCATCGTCACACTTTCACCTGTGATGACCCCGTCAGCCCGATGCGGTGGCGAGGTCAAATCCAGCCGCGTGGCAACAGCCCCTGCCACCGGCAAGGGGAGCGTACCGGGCCTCAGCCACCCTTGCGGCGGCGGTCGACCAGCATCGACACGCCCCACAGCATCAGGCCGCCAATCGCGGTGGCGGCACCGACATAGCCGGTGGTGGCCGGGCTGAAGCCGGCGCTGATGGCCATGCCGCCCAGCCACGGGCCCAGCGCGTTGGCGGTGTTGAACGCCGCGTGATTGGAGGCCGCGGCCAGCGTCTGCGCCTCGCCGGCCACGTCCATCAGGCGGGTCTGCAGCACGGCGGCCAGCGCCCCCATGGTACCTACGGTGACGATCATCGGGCCGATCGTCCACACCGACTGCGCGGCCAGCGGGTACAGCAGCAGCATCACGATGGACCACACCAGCACGACGGCGGCGGCGTTGAAGTGGAACTTGTCCACCAGCCAGCCGCC
>JAFAFD010000192.1 GCA_023423675.1 Pseudomonadota bacterium
CGTCATCCTGGATGTCGATCTGGGTGCCGGTTTCCTTGGTGATGGCCTGGATGGTGGAACCACCCTTGCCGATCACTTCGCGGATCTTGTCCGGGTGGATCTTGATGGTCAGCAGGCGCGGCGCGTAGTCCGACAGCTCTTCACGCGGAGCGGTCAGGCCGTGGGCCATTTCGCCCAGGATGTGCAGACGGCCAGCCTTGGCCTGCTGCAGAGCCTGCTTCATGATCTCTTCGGTGATGCCTTCGATCTTGATGTCCATCTGCAGGGCGGAGATGCCCTCAGCGGTACCGGCAACCTTGAAGTCCATGTCGCCCAGGTGATCTTCGTCACCCAGGATGTCGGACAGGACGACGAAGCGATCGCCTTCCTTGACCAGGCCCATGGCGATACCGGCAACCGGTGCCTTCACCGGCACGCCGGCGTCCATCAGGGCCAGCGACGAACCGCAGACCGAGGCCATCGACGAGGAACCGTTCGACTCGGTGATTTCCGAGACGACGCGGATGGTGTACGGGAAGGATTCCAGCGACGGCATGACAGCCAGCACGCCGCGCTTGGCGAGGCGACCGTGGCCGATTTCGCGGCGCTTCGGGCCCATCATGCGGCCGGTCTCACCCACCGAGTACGGGGGGAAGTTGTAGTGGAACAGGAAGTTTTCCTTGTACTCACCGGACACGGCATCGATGACCTGGCCATCACGGGCGGTGCCCAGGGTGATGGTCACGATGGCCTGCGTTTCACCGCGGGTGAACAGCGAGGAACCGTGGGTACGCGGCAGGATGCCGGTCTGCACGGCGATCGGGCGGACGGTGTCCAGCGCACGGCCGTCGATGCGGACCTTGGTGTCCAGCACCGAGTTGAGCATGGTGCTGTATTACAGCTCGCCGAATTCCTTAGACAGCTCGTCCGGGTTCCAGCCTTCAGCGGCCACGCGGCCAGCCAGGGTTTCGACCACGTCCTTCTTGATCGCCGAGATGGCGTCACGGCGCTGCAGCTTGTCGCGCACCTGGAAGGCTTCGCCCAGGCGCGGGCCGATGGCTTCCTGCAGGGCGCTGATCAGCGCGTCGTTCTTGGCCGGAGCCACCCAGGTCGACGGCTTGGTGCCGGCTTCCACGGTCAGCTCGTTGATGGCGTTGATGACCTTCTGCATTTCGCGGTGACCAAAGGTCACGGCGCCCAGCATCACGTCTTCGGACAGCAGCGCGGCTTCGGACTCAACCATCAGCACGGCGTTGGCGGTACCGGCAACGACCAGCTCCAGCTCCGATTCCTTCAGCTCCGACACGGTCGGGTTGAGGATGTATTCGCCGTTCTTGTAACCGACCTTGGCGGCGGCGATCGGACCCTTGAACGGGGTACCGGCCAGCGACAGGGCAGCCGAGGCACCGATCAGGGCCGGGATGTCACCGTCGATTTCCGGGTTCAGCGACATCACCGTGGCGATGATCTGGACTTCGTTCTTGTAGTCTTCCGGGAACAGCGGACGGATCGGACGGTCGATCAGACGCGAGATCAGGGTTTCCTTCTCGGTCGCGCGGCCTTCGCGCTTGAAGAAGCCACCCGGGATACGGCCACCTGCGTAGAACTTCTCCTGATAGTCACAGGTCAGGGGGAAGAAATCCTGGCCTTCGCGCGCGCTCTTGGCGGCGACGGCGGAGACCAGCAGCACGGTGTCGTCGAACTTGACGATGACGGCGCCACCGGCCTGACGGGCGATTTCGCCGGTTTCAAGCGTGACGGTGTGCTTGCCGTACTGGAAGGTTTTGGTGATTTTTGCCACGGAGGGTGTCCTTGGGGATGCTGTCTGCGAATTTGGACCGTCGGCGACCCTTGCCGCCAGCGGGTGACCGGATCGTTCCGGTCTGAATCGGTATTTGGGTGCTACAAAACAAAACCGCGGCGCATCGCTGCGCCGCGGGGGATTCTTTGCTTAGCGACGCAGGCCAAGCTTTTCGATCAGGGCCTTGTAACGCTCGACGTCCTTCTTCTTCAGGTAGTCGAGCAGGCTGCGACGGCGGTTGACCATCTGCAGCAGGCCGCGGCGGCTGTGGTGGTCCTTCTTGTGGGTCTTGAAGTGGCCGGTCAGCAGTTCGATGCGGGCGGTCAGCAGGGCAACCTGGACTTCCGGGGAGCCGGTGTCAGCCGAGCTGCGCTTGTTGTCTTCAATGACCTTCTGGGTGTCGATCGACATTTTCTTTTTTCTCTGTGATGCGTGGCCGGCAGGAACGCGCTTCGCGCACCGCCAGGCTCGCCGTGGACTACGAGGATGAAACCTGCGCGAGGCAGGTTGCCGGAAAACGGCCGCGAAATTGTAACGGTCAGGGGCTCCGGGAACAAGGACCGGGGCTGAACCGGCCGGGTCCCGTCAGAGGTTGAAGCGGCGCTGCGGGGCCAGCAGGCCACTGTCGTCGACCTGCCCCAGGCCCTGGACAGCATCGTCCGGCCCGTACACGGCCACCAGGCCGCGCGGCCAAGCGGCGTCGCGCTGGCGCTGGCCGACACAGAAGCGGTGCGACTGTTCAGCGTCGAGGTCGACCCGCGGGTATTCGGCCAGGCCGGCGGCCAGTGGCAGCAGCAGCGCCTCCATGCCCGCCTCGTCGCCGGCCTCGACCATCGCCCGCAGCTGGTCCAGGGTGACCATGGCCGGGGCGTGGAACGGCTCGACCCACAGCCGGCGCAGCGCGCTGATGTGGGCGCCACAGCCCAGCGCCTCGCCGAGGTCACGGGCCAGGCTGCGGATGTAGGTGCCCGAACCGCAGGTCACCCGCAGCCGCAGGCGCTCGGCCTGCTGCTCGAGCACCTCGATGGCATGCACCTGCACCTCGCGCTCGGGCGCCTCGATGACGTCACCGCGGCGCGCCTTCACATACAGCGGCTCGCCGCCCTGCTTCAGCGCCGAATAGATCGGGGCGCGCTGCAGGATGCTGCCGGTCAGCGGTGCCAGCGCGGCCTGCAGGGCCTCGGCGCTGATCGCCGGGACCGGGCGCTGCAGCAGCACCTGGCCTTCGGAATCATCGGTATCGGTGGTCTGGCCGAGCTGGATCTCGGCGTCATAGGCCTTGGCCGAGCCCAGCAGCAGGCCGGCAATCTTGGTTGCCTCACCGAAGCACAGCGGCAGCAGGCCGGTGGCCAGCGGGTCGAGGCTGCCGGTGTGGCCACCCTTTTTGGCACGGAACAGGCGGCGGGCCACCTGCAGGGCGGCGTTGGAGCTCATGCCGGTCGACTTGTCGAGCAGCAGGATGCCATCCAGGCGGCGGAACTGAATTCGGGTCATGTCAAATCCGGGAAGCGCCGGGCCATGCCCGGCGAGCTTGACTGCCGAAGCGCGGCCAGCGTCCGGCCTCGCACGGTCAGAATGAAAAACGCCGGGCATCACCCGGCGCAAGCTTATTCTTCGTCGCTCTCGCGACGCTTCTCCGCGGCCAGCGTATCGGGCAGGTCGCGCAGGATGTTGTCGATGTGCTCACCACGGTCGACCGAGTCGTCGTAGTGGAAATGCAGCTCCGGCACATGGCGCAGCTTCATCGCGCGGGCCAGGTCCATGCGCAGGCGGTAGCCCAGCTCTTTCAGGCCAGCCACGGCTTCGGCCGAACGTTCCGGCATCAGCGCGGTGACGAACACCTTGGCATGGGCCATGTCGCGGGTGATTTCCACGTCGGACACGCTCACCGAGGGCAACCCGTGCTCGCGCACGGCGTTGTGCACCAGGGTGCCGAGTTCACGGCGCAGCTGGGCGGAGACACGGTCGGTTCGATGGAAGGTTTTGGGCACGCGGTCAGGCTCTTGATGTGAATGTGACCCGACCAAGGTCGGGCCCTACCAGGGATGGTAACCCGACCAAGGTCGGGCCCTACCAGGGGCGAAGACCCGACCAAGGTCGGGCCCTACCAGGGCGGTGACCCGACCAAGGTCGGGCCTACCAGGGATGGT
>JAFAFD010000207.1 GCA_023423675.1 Pseudomonadota bacterium
CCCATGGATGGGTTCACGGCGTGTCCTGCCATGCGCCCTCATCCGATCGCCCACATAGGAGTGAGGCGCCAGCGACGCGGTGGATCACGCCCCGCGGAACGTATCCCACGCCATCCGCGCGATCAGCACCACCACCAGCCCCACGAACAGCTTGCGGATGAACGGCGTGCCGCCCTTCAGCGCCAGCCGCGTGCCCACCACCGAGCCGAAGATGTTGGCCGCCGCCATCGGCAGCGCGAACAGCCACAGGATATTGCCGGTGGGGACGAAGAACGAGATCGCCGCCACGTTCGTCGCCAGGTTCACCACCTTCGACGCCGCCGAGGCGCGCAGGAAATCCAGGCCGAAGAAGCGCACGAACAGGAAGATCAGGAAGCTGCCGGTGCCGGGCCCGAAGAAGCCGTCGTAGAAACCGATCGCCGCACCGATGGCCAGCGCGATGGCCAGCTCGCGGCGGCCGATCTCCTGCGGCCGGTGCAGGGCACCGAAATCCTTCTTCCACAACGTGTAGCCCAGCATCGCCACCAGCAGCACCAGCACCAGCGGCCGCACCGCCTCCTTGGGCAGCAGGCTGACCGCGGTGGCACCGGCGAAGGAGAAGATGAAGGCGGTGCCGGCGGCGAACAGCACCGGTTTCCACGGGAAGCGCACGTTGCGCGCATAGCGCCAGGCCGCCGCGACGGTGCCGAACATCGAGCTGAACTTGTTGGTGCCGAACAACATGGCCGGCGTCTGCTGCGGCAGCACCGTGAACAGGCCCGGCAGCTGCACCAGCCCGCCGCCGCCCACCGCCGCATCGACCAGGCCGGCGATGAAGGCAATCACCACCAACCACCACAACTCAGGGGGAACCAGTTCCAGCACGGCGATCGACACTTGGATGGGGGGCGACAGCATACGCCTATCGCCGATGGATGCCGGGGGCGTCCCGCGCGACAATACCGGCATGACCCGAACACCCGCCGATCCCTGTCCCTGCGGCCTGCCCGCCGACTACGCCGCCTGCTGCGGCCGCTACCACGCTGGCGAAGCCGCCCCGGATGCCGAGCGCCTGATGCGTTCGCGCTACAGCGCCTACGTACGCCAGCTGGCCGACTACCTGCGCCAGACCTGGCACCCGGACACGCGCCCGGCCGAACTTTCGCTGGACGAGGCATCAGGCCAGCGCACCCAGTGGCTGGGCCTGACCGTGAACGATCACACCGCCACCGGCACCGGCAGTGCCGAGGTCCGCTTCACCGCCCGCTACCGCATCGGCGGCGGCAGCGCGGTGCGGATGACCGAGCACAGCCGCTTCCTGCGCATCGACGGCCGCTGGTACTACCTCGACGCGGTCTGAGCCCCTGATGCTTCAAGCATCCACCTGGCCATGACATCGCGCTCACCCGTGGCAACCGAAGCTGGTGCCCATGGACAGCGCAACCCTCGCCGTCGCTGCCCCGCAGCGTGAACTCGCCAGCCACTTCGCCCACGTGCGTGGACGCAGCCAGCAACTGGCCGCACCGCTCAGCGCCGAAGACGCGATGCTGCAGAGCATGGACGATGCCAGCCCGACCAAATGGCACCTGGCCCACACCACCTGGTTCTTCGAACGTTTCGTGCTGGCCAGCGTACGTGGCCACCAGCCGTGGGATCCGGCCTGGGATTTCCTGTTCAACAGTTACTACAAGAGCCTCGGCCCGGCCCATGCCCGCCCACGCCGTGGCTTGCTGTCGCGGCCCTCGCTGCAGCAGGTGCGCGACTATCGCCGGCACGTCGATGAGCAGGTGCTGGCGCGCCTGGCCGATGGCGATCTCGGTGAAGAGGCGCTGCAGCACCTGCAGCTGGGCCTGCAGCACGAACAGCAGCACCAGGAACTGCTGCTGACCGACATCAAGCACGCCCTGTGGTGCAACCCGCTGCAGCCGCCCTATCGCGAAGACCTCGAGGCGGTCACCAGCGCGGCCAGCGCACAGGGCTGGGTTGCACGGGAAGAAAGCATCGTCAGCGTCGGCGCAGCGCGCTGGCCGCAGCACGCGCCCTTCGCCTACGACAACGAATCGCCGCCGCACCGCGTACTTGTTCCGGCACACGCCATCGCCGAACGCCCGCTCAGCAACGGCGAGTACCGCGCCTTCGTCGATGCCGGCGGCTACCGCGATCCGCGCTGGTGGCTCAGCGAAGGCTGGGCCCTGTGCGAGGCCGAGGGCTGGCAGCACCCGCTGTACTGGCACGATGACCTGCAGCACGAGTACACCCTCGGTGGCTGGCGCGTGCTCGATCCACATGCGCCGGTCTGCCACCTCAGCTATTACGAAGCCGATGCCTGCGCGCGCTGGCATGAGGCACGGCTGCCGAGCGAATTCGAATGGGAAGCGGCCGCCGCCACGCAGCCGCCCAGCGGCCACTTCGCCGACGACGACCAGCTGCATCCCCATGCAGGGCAGGGCACGGGCCTGCGCCAGCTGTTCGGCGATGTCTGGGAATGGACCTCCAGCGCCTATGGCGCCTACCCCGGCTTCCAGCCCTTCGGCGGAAACCTGGGCGAATACAACGGCAAATTCATGTGTGGCCAGTGGGTGTTGCGCGGCGGAAGCTGCGCCACTCCGCGAGGCCACGTACGCAGCAGCTACCGCAACTTCTTCAATCCACCGGCGCGCTGGCAGTTTTCCGGCGTGCGCCTGGCGAGGGATCTTCCATGAGTACCGTGCAGGACGCGCTGCAGGCGCTGACCGACCTTACCCCCGGCCGCCAGCAGATCATGGCCGACGCCGTGGCCGGCCTCTCGTGCGCCGCGCGCCAGTTGCCGTCCAAGTATTTCTACGACGCGCGCGGGTCGCGCCTGTTCGAGCAGATCACCCACACCCGCGAGTACTACCCCACGCGCACCGAATTGGCCCTGCTCGACCGGGTGCTGCCGGAGATCGCCAGCGCCGTCGGCGCGCATGCCCACGTGGTCGAGCTGGGCAGTGGCAGCGGCCGCAAGACCGCGCTGCTGCTGGCCGCCCTGCACGATCCGGTGGCCTACACGCCCATCGAAATCTCGCGCGCCGCGCTGCTGTCCAGCATCGACCACCTGGCCCCGGCGCTGCCGCAGGTGGAGATGCTGCCGGTCTGCGCCGACTTCACCCGCCCGGTGCAGGTCCCCGAACCGGAACGCCAAGCGGCGCGGCACCTGCTGTTCTTCCCCGGTTCCACCTTGGGCAACTTCGCTGGCGAAGAGGCCATCGCCCTGCTGCGCGCGATGCGCCAGACCATGGGCGAGGACGGCTTGGCGCTGGTCGGCATCGACCTGCACAAGGACCCGGCGCTGATCGAGGCCGCCTACAACGATGCCGACGGCATCACCGCAGCGTTCACCCTCAATCTGCTGGCCCGCCTCAACCGCGAGGTCGGCAGTGATTTCGATCTTGATGGCTTCCGCCACCAGGCCCGCTACAGCACCGCGCGCCTGCGCATCGAAACCGATCTGGTCAGCCAGCGCGAACAGGACGTGCACCTGGACGGTCAGACCTTCCACTTCCAGGCCGGCGAACCGATCCGGGTCGAGTACAGCCACAAGTACACCGATGCCAGCTTCAACCACTTGGTGCAGCAGGCCGGGCTGGAAACCATCGCCCACTGGGATGCGTCCGATCCTGCGTACGGCCTGCGCCTGCTGCGCGCCTCCGTCCCATGACGGTAGCGCCGGGCCATGCCCGGCGGCACATCACCACCCGCGCTAACATGGCCCCAGCACCGGCAACACGGAAAACGCCATGCCCTTGATGACCACGCTCGGCCTGGCCGCGGCGCTGGCCGCGCCGTTGACGGCGCAACCGACACCCGCCGCTGATCCGGCCTTCACCCGCTGCATGACGCAGCTGCAGGCCACGGCCGGGAAGCAGGGCATCGCCGCAGATCGCTTCGCTGCCATCACCGCCGGCCTGCAGCCCGACCCCAGCGTGCTGCCGCTGCTGGATGCGCAGCCGGAATTCACCACGCCGATCTGGGATTACCTGGCCGCCCTGGTCGATCGCCCGCGGGTGAACGATGGCCGCGCCATGCTGCTGCAGCATCGCGATCTGTTGCAGCGGGTATCGGCGCAGTACGGCGTCGATCCGGCCACCATCGTCGCCGTATGGGGCGTGGAGAGCGATTATGGCCGCGTGTTCGGCAAGCGCCCCCTGCTGCAGTCGCTGGCCACGCTGTCCTGTGCCGGCCGTCGCCAGCCCTTCTTCCGTGGCGAACTGCTGGCGCTCATCAAGCTGATCGAGCAGGGCGACCTGCAGGCGCAGGGACTCACCGGTTCCTGGGCCGGCGCCTTCGGCCACACCCAGTTCATGCCCAGCACCTATGCGCGCATCGCCGTCGACGGGGATGGCGATGGCCGCCGCGATCTGGTGGCCAGCATTCCCGACGCACTCGCCTCCACCGCCAACTATCTCAAGCGCGCCGGTTGGCGCAGCGGCGAGCCGTGGGGCATGGAGGTACGCATTCCCGAGGGCTTCAAGACGGCGCAGGCCGGGCGCACCCAGCGTCGCGCGCTGGCCGACTGGCGCGCACTGGGCATCACCGGCCTGGATGGCAGCGCCCTCGCGCCGCAGGGCCTGCCGGCCGATGCCCGCGCGGCCCTGCTGCTGCCGGCCGGTGCCAAGGGCCCGGCGTTGCTGGTGTTCCGCAACTACGATGCGATCTACAGCTACAACGCCGCCGAAAGCTACGCGCTGGCCATCGCCACCCTCGCCGATCGCCTGCGCGGCGGCAACGGCCTGGCGACCGCCTGGCCCACCGATGATCCCGGCCTCGGCCGCGACGAGCGCCGCCAGCTGCAGACCCTGCTGCTGGCCCGTGGCCACGATATCGGCAGAGCCGATGGCATGATCGGCAATGCCAGCCGGCGCGCGCTCCAGGTCGAGCAGCGCCGCCTGGGCTGGGCCGATGCCGATGGCCGCCCCGGCCAGCGCATCCTGCGCGCGCTGCAGGCCGAGCCGCGCACGCCGGCCACGCCCACCCGTTTCAGCCTTCCCGCCAACTACAGTGCCGCGCAGTCGCCGGCCTTACGGAGTCGTTCCACCGTGCAACAGATCCAAGGTGTCAGCAGCGGCCCGTTCCAGGGACTCGATGCCTGGCTGGTGGAAACCCCCGAAGCCACCGCCGCCATCAGCGTGTTCGGCGGCCAGCTGCTGTCCTTCGTGCCCAAGGGCCAGCCCGACGTGATGTGGCTGTCGCCCAAGCGGGCCGAGCTGCCAACCCCCATCCGTGGTGGCAGCCCCGTGTGCTGGCCGTACTTCGGCCGCCAGGGCCAGGGCAATGACGTGCCGGCGCACGGCTTCGTCCGCACCCTGCCGTGGGAACTGCAGCAGGCGCGCCGCCTCGACGACGGCAGCATCGAGCTGACCCTGGCGCCACCGGCGCTGCAGGATCTCGGCCTGCGCCTGCGCCTGAGCATGACCGTGCGCGTGGGCCGCGAGCTGCGCCAGCAGCTGGTCACCGAGAACACCGGCAGCGCACCGGCCACCTTCACCCAGGCCCTGCACAACTACTTCCGCGTGGGCGACGCCACCCGCGTGGAAGTTGACGGCGTGGACGGGGTGACCTACCAGGACAAGTACGAGAACTACGCCCAGACCCGCCGCCAGCAGGGGCCGTGGTCCCTGCGCGATCCGCGCGATCCGGGCCGCAGCGACCGCATCTACAGCCCGGCCGGCGGCCGCTACGTGCTGCGCGACCCGGTGCTCAAGCGCCGCATCGAACTGCGTACCGAAGGCAGCCGCGCGCTGGTGGCCTGGAACCCCGGCGCGGAAGCGGCGGCGAAGATGGCCGACGTTGGCGATGGCTGGCGCGAGTACGTCTGCCTGGAGGCAGCCAACGCCGGTCCGGATGTCGTGACCGTGGCCCCGGGCGGCCGCCACGTGCTGGTGCAGGTGCTGTCCAGCCAGCCCCAGCCCTGAGCGGGGCCCCGTTACAGACAAGGAGCGATGCATGCAGGACGCACAGTGGTACTACGCCAACAGCAGCCAGCGCGAGGGGCCGGTCGACCTGGCCGGCCTGCGGCAGCTGCAGGCCGAGGGCAGGGTAGGGGCCGCCACCCTGCTCTGGTGCGAGGGCATGCCGACCTGGCGCCCGCTGGCCGAACTCGACCCGCCGCCCCAGACGGCCGACGTCGCCGCCCCGGCGGTTGTCGTCGACCGTGGGATCGATGACCCCTACCGCGCGCCCGACACGGCGCCGGCGCTGCTGGCGGGCCCCGCGCAGGACAGCCAGCCGTTGGAAGGCGAGATGGCGTTATATGCCGCCGTGGTCGGCCGCAACTTCGCGGTCTACCGGCGGCGCTGGCGGCTGGACCAGGGTGTGCCCCGTGCGTCCGGCACCTGGCACTGGCCCGCGTTCCTGGTCGGCCTGCCGTGGATGATGTACCGGCGCATGTACCGGGTGGCGATGCTGTGGATCGCCGTGCTGGTGGCCAGCAGCGTGGCCGAAGCCCTGCTCGACGTGCCGGAGGCCTTCTCGTCCATCTCAAGCCTGGCGCTGGGCGTCACCGCCGGCGTGTTCGCCAATCACTGGTACCTGCGGCATTGCCAGCGCCAGATCGCCCAGGCCCGCGCGCTGGCCGGCAACGACCCGGCCGCGCTGCAGAAGGAACTGGCCCGGCGTGGGGGCGTCAGCTGGCTGGGCCTGGTGCTCAGCCTTGCTGCGGTCCTGCTGCTGCTGGTGGGCCTGTCGTTCCTGCCGTCGTCCTATTGAGCCTGCACCCGCGGGCGCAGTACCAGCAGGCACAGCGAGCCGGCCACAAGGCCCCAGAATGCGGAGCCGATGCCGGCCAGTGACACGCCGGAGGCGGTGACCAGGAAGGTGACCAGGGCCGCTTCGCGGTCACGTTCCACGGCCAGGGCGCTGGCCAGGCTGTTGCCGATCGTACCGAACAGGGCGATGCCGGCTACGCAGGCGACCAGTTCCCTGGGGAAGGCGGCGAACAGCGCCGCCACCGTTGCGCCGAACAGGCCGATCACGACATAGAAGGCGCCAGCGGCCATGGCCGCGGTATAGCGGCGCGCGGGGTCCTCATGGGCGTCGCGGCCCATGCAGATTGCCGCAGTGATTGCCGCCAGGTTCAGTGCATAGGCGCCGAAGGGAGCCAGCAGCGTATTGACCACGCCGATCCAGCCGATCACCGGCGAAATGGGCGCGCTGTAACCAGAGGCGCGCATCACCGCCACTCCGGGGATGTTCTGCGAGGCCATGGTGACCACGAACAGGGGCAGGGCGATGCCGGCCACCGCCTGCCAGGACAGCGAGGGCGTGACCCAGTGCGGGGTGGCCAGCTGCAGGTGCAGGTCCTGCGCATGCAGCAGGCCACGGCTGGCAGCGATGATGATGCCGACCAGCAGGGTGGCGATCACCGCATAGCGTGGGAACAGGCGTCGCCCGGTCAGCCAGGTGGCGAACATCGCCAGGGCGAGCACGACCTGGGTGTTCATCGCCACGAACACATCCAGGCCGAAGCGCAGCAGCACGCCGGCCAGCATGCCCGCCGCCAGCGCCATCGGCACGCGCTGCATCAGCCGGGCGAAGATGCCCGAGAAGCCGGCGATCAAGCCCAGCACCGCCGCGAGCAGGAATGCACCCGTGGCCTCGGACAGCGAGGCGCCACCGGCACCCACCACCAGCATTGCCGCACCCGGGGTCGACCAGGCGGTGACCACGGGCACGCGGTAGCGCAGTGAGAGACCAATACAGGTGACGCCCATGCCCAGGCCAAGCGCCCACATCCATGACGCGATCTGCACCTGGTCGGCGCCGACGGCCTGTGCGGCCTGGAACACGATCACCGCCGAACTGGCGAAGCCCACCAACACCGTGATGAAGCCGGCCACGATTGCCGGTACCGAAAGATCGCGCCACCACACCTGTCTGACCTGCGTGCCCATCGTTGTCTCTTCTGTATGCATCCGTACATACATAGCGCTTGCGGCGTTGACCGCGCAACGCGCGGCAACGCCGCAGGGATGCCGGCACGCGTGCCATGCACGGCACACGCGATGCGATTGTCATCTTCCTGAAAAAAAGGGTTGACGAATTCTGCAGGATCTCTAGAATTCGCTCCCTTGCTGCGGCGTGGCAACTTCCTCGGAAGCGATACGCCAACAGCGACGCCACACCGGCGAACGAGTTGATCGAACGAAGGTGTTGACGGACTCGAAAAGTCCGGCATAATAGGCGGCTCGCAACGACGAAAGACCTTCGGGTCCAACGACGAAGCAGCATCGGCAACAACGTCCACTTCGGTGAGACGGCCTTGAAAAAAGGTGTTGACGAAGCGGAAAAACCGGCTATAATGGGCGGCTCGCTACGACGGAAACGTTGCAGCATACGGGAACGGCGCTGAGGCCACTTCCCCGGATCTTTGAAAGTATGCGCAGGTATATTGTGAAGGCGCCTGCAGGAAGGATGAC
>JAFAFD010000212.1 GCA_023423675.1 Pseudomonadota bacterium
GTGTACACGCGCGACGGCAAGCTCTCGGCGCAGTTCGAGCACACCGTGGCGGTAACCGCGCAGGGCGTGCGCGTGCTGACCCTGCGTTCGGACGAAACGCCGCTGTGCGTGATTGATGCGGCCTAGAGCACTGAAACCCCGCCGGAGCAAAGGGCCATGGCGTCGTGCCTAGCGGCAATTCCCCAGACTACTGCACTGCAGCCACTTTTCGATGGCTGGTCGGCCAGGGCGCGCATAGCGGATTCGGAACATTGCCGAACGGCCCTCACCACTGCGCTCAAGCACCTCGACTGCATCGCCTTTCACCAGATACATGCGGGATGGGTCCAGGGCATCGGCACTGTTGAACAGCGATGCCTTGTCGACCACCACGGTGTTACCAATGGGCCTGCGGTCCTCCATCCTCGGGGCATCGGTCACCAGGCCTCGCTGTGCCACCTTGCCTGCGGAGAAGCGCTCGCGGGCAACCTGTCCGCAACCGACGCAGCTGTCGCGCGCCTGCAGCACAAGACTACCGTTCCGGGCGAGATACTGCTCTTCTACAACGGTCGCGCCATCACGGGACTGGCTGTACAGATACCCTGCGCGCAGCTGGTAATTGCAGATAGCTGCGCCCCCTGGCTGGTAAATGCTGACGTGCCCGTCAACCGGTGAGGGCTTGTAGATGGTGATGCAACGGTTCACACCGGCTGGACCTGTCATCACCAGTTCCTTGCGACCGTCACCGTCGAGGTCGACGAACGAAGCCTGATACTCCTCCTCCAGCTGGAACTGAAGCTTCTCCGGCGATGGCATATCACTGCACCTGGATCCCTTGCAGACCCTCACCGTTTTTCCTGCAGGCACGCTTCCCGCAAACCGGTACCCGTCTGCGGGCGTTTCCGCTGCATGACAGCCACTGGTCAGGACAAGGGCGATCAGCGCTGCGAACCGGCACATCAGGCTACTCAAGGCCCCACTCCTTCTTCACTGCATTGAACAGCGTTTTCCGGCCTGCCAATCCATTGTCGCTACCATTTACTGCAAGCGTAATGAGGGTAACGTTGTTGGGCTCGGCATCGACCAGCTTGTTGATATCGCCCTTCGCACCGTGCTTGACGCGGATGGTGCCGTTGTTGCGCCAGTACCAGCAGGAAGCCTCGACAGAATTCTTCATGTCAGTGGCAACCGCCATTGGATCAGACACGAAGTCATGGCCGCTGTAGTCGGAGAAGCGCTGGTAGTTCTTCTTCCAGGTAAGCTGAATCAGGCCTCTACCCCTGTACCTCGGACCGTCGCCTACCTGGGTGTTGCCCATTTCCTCTGCATCAGGATGCCGGCCCGGATCAAGGTACTCGCCAGACGAATATTCGATGGTGGTGCGGAAGTGGTCACTTTCATGGAAGCACTGAGCAAGGAAATGCGCCCGGTGGTAGCAACCGGTGATCCCACATTTTTCCAGGCCCGCATTGAGCAGGTCGACAAACTTCTGCTTGTCCATTTCATGGACATTAGGGGCGATGCGGGCGAACTCGACACGTTGCACTTCCTTCGGACCGCCGTCGAAATAGGGCCCCGACTTGCCAAGCACCTTGTCCAGCAGCTCGACGGTGATTTCGCAGCAGCTGCGTTTGCGTTCCCCCATGAAATTGGACAGCAACCCGATGGGATGGAAATGATAGACCTCCAGCCCAGCGGGGAAGTCCTTGACCGCTTTTGCCGCGTCCCACCATTGAAGCTGCTGGATGCGCACCTTCTCGCCCGACCACTCAGCGCCTTGGGCACGCGGCATCATCGGATCCAGCTCGTTCCACTTTTCCATGCCACCGCCCCACTCGGTCTCATAGCGTGCGATCAAGCGCTGGAGATGCCGAGCAAGCATCGGCGACTTCTGAGCCGCCTTCAGTTCAGCAGGGGTCAGGTTTCCATCGCCATCGGCGTCCAGAAGGTCATAGACCTTACGGTGCAGCGAGCTATTGCGCACCTTGTCCGCACGCATCTTATGGTCAGCACGCTCGCCCATTATTGATCGCCCGCGCTGGTAGACCTGCCAAGCGAACAGATCCAGCGGGCGTAACCCTGCTTCCTCTACGAACTCGAATCCCGGCCACGCCCACGGTGATTCCCAACGGGTCTTAGGATGGTCTTTCTCACAGACCCAGCCAACCGCATCGCGGTAAGCCTCCACCCGCCACCAGCGCTTGCCTTCAGCATCCACAGCGGCCAGCTTTTCCACCCGCGCATCAAGTTCCGAGCGCGCCATGACCCGCAACTGGCGGCTCGGCGGGCTCTTCGCATTGACTAATTGCAGCGGAAACGCACTCCACGCAGATACCTCCACGCCCAGTGGCGTACCGGCCGCCTGCACGGGCACAGCGGCCGGCTCCACCCAGCACTCCTGACCGATCGGCGCGTGAACTTCGCGACGCGTATAGGCGTTGCGTCTGGCATCGTCCCGGGTACGCTCATTGGCTGCGTTCACATACCAGCCAGTGAAGAACGAGCCGTCCTTGTACCGCTTTGTTCTGGGGTCATAACCGCTGAGCGTGCTTTTATCGACCACTTTCAGTTCGTAGCGGGACACCTTTACCCACGCGCCCTTCGCGGTGCCCTTGACGGGGCGGATCACTTCACCGACGGCCAACCTGAGGTCAGCTGCAGCAGGGGTGACCCAGGTGACTCCCTGCTCAAGGACCAGGTGGGTCCGCTCATTGTCGGGCAACGATACAGCGTAGGCACGGCAACGTCCGATGAAGCCTGGCACGTCACCACCACTGAACACCTCCAGGTGCAGCATCGTCCGCATTCCGGGCGACGGCGAAGCGCGTGCAAGGCCGAACGGCTGGTACTCGCCCACCTGGCCGATGATGTCCCCGGCCTTTACCGCCACCGGTTCGTCAAGCACCACCACTTGGTCAAGCGGATCGGGTTCATCGAACACGGTTTCCATGTCATGCAGGTACACCCATCCCTGCACCGCGGCCGGGTCAACTACTTCGTCAACCACCGTCGGCAGCACACTGCCCTCGATGATTTCGCCGATGCGTCCCCACAGCGCGCCTTTCTCTGTCCTGGTTTCCGCCACCCGGAAACGTGTGCCGGCGGCCAGAATGCCTACCTTTGCCGCCCGAGGAGCGCGGCGGATGTTGATCCCTTTGCCGAGCGGAGGCGGCGGTGCTGCGGGTGTCGGTATGACGGATGGCGTTGTATCGGCCACATCGCTCCCGCCGAGCCAGCTGGGAAACTCAGAAACCCGCAATCGCGAAAGGTCGAACGGCGCGGTACTGGGCGCAGGTTCCCGCCTGTGACGGAACGGATCCAGCGAACCCAGATCTACCGTCGCCGCGTCAATCTCCGCAAGCACGGCGCCATCTGACTGGGCCTGCTCTTCATGCGGCGGCGCAGCCTGGCTATCGGTGGCTGCACGCGCACCGACCTTGTAATAGCGCTTGCCCTTCCAGAACGAGGGCGGCACGATCCTTGTGTCAGCACGATATCCACGCCAGTCCAGCAGGTGCATGTACAGGCTGTAATACACCAGCCTCTCGGCAGACGAAGTAGCAGTTCCTGAAGCCGTGTCGGCCTTTTTGTCTTCCTCAATGATGGCTCGCGCCGCTGCAGCATCCATCTGTGCGGCAGTCGCTTGATCTTCCAGCGATCCCTCCTGCACGCCGGCCTGTTCCCCCTTCACTCGCGTGCTTTGCGGCAGCACCAGTTGGTGCCGCACCAGTGTGAATCCAGTGGAGTACAGAGCTCTAAGCGAATTCTGGCGGAACTCAATTGCCGGGTAGTTCTTGTTGATGCGGTAGGCGACGACCTCGCCGTCAGCGATGCAGCGCACCCCACTCCGTTCGGCCAATTGTGCCGGCCCCTGTGCGAGTGCTCTGCCGGTCTCGTCACTGAAATGGACACCGCCATGCCAGAGACTATTGGCACCAATCGGAAAAAAACCGTCCTCTGCGGCGGCCATGGCCTGCACGTAGGCAGACACATGTGGCGCTTCCTTGCCATTGGCCAAGGCGAAGGGATACGACCACCCGCTGCTCTTGGCAGATTCATCACCACTTGGGAAATCAAATCCGCCCGGATTGACCAGTGTGCCGTTCTCGATAACTTCAAAGTGCAGGTGGGGACCAGTACTGCCACCGGTCGACCCAACCGTACCGATCTGCTGACCACGCGTGACCTTGGTCCCCTTCGCCAAGGGTGACAGCTCGATCATATGTGCGTACCGGGTTATCACGGTCTTGCCGCCGATGTCGTGCTCAAGCAGGATGAAGTTGCCCCACCCCGTGCCTGACGCAGCGTTGTACTGGAATCGGTTGTCTTTCACCACGCCGTCGTAAGCTGCCCGGATGGGAG
>JAFAFD010000219.1 GCA_023423675.1 Pseudomonadota bacterium
TCATCACGAACGGATCCACATGCTGGCTGTGCTGGTACAGCTGCACGTAGGCCAGGTGCCCGCCCAGCAGCCAGGACACCAGGGTCACCAGCGGTGCCCACAGGTAGAAGTAGAAACCCCAGAATGCCAGGGTCACGAAGCCCCAGGCCGTGCGCTGCAGGCGCGGCTGCTGGCGCGACTTCTGGATCAACCGCGAATCAAAGCGGTTGGACGACTTCTTTTCGCTCGTGCCACGTACGGCGTTCATCGTATCCCCCGGTCAGGGCTGACCCAGGTGGCACGCTTGCCGCGGCGCTTGAACAGCGTCTTCGGCAGCGCCACCAGGGTGGTGAACAGGCTGATCAACCAGTACGCCATCGGGTACCAGATGACCCAGAAGTAATTGCGTCCAATGTGGGTTTCGTAACGACGGTCGATGATCAGGCTGCTGGCGAACTGCAGCAGGCAGACCAGGGCCAGGATCACGCCGTGCCATTGCGGCAGCAGCGTCTCGATGTACAGCGGGGCCGGCAGCGGCATGAACTTGCCCAGCGCCCACAGCACCACGATAAGCAGCATGGTGTACGCCCAGAACACGCTGAGGATGTACTCCAGCAGCACGCCCCACATGCGTCGCTTGCGCCAGCTGAACAACGACGAGCCGTGCCGCAGCAGCACTTCCACGCCGCCCTGGGCCCAGCGCAGGCGCTGCCGCCACAGTCCCTTCAGCGTCTCCGGCATCAGGATGAAGCACAGCGCGTTGGGTTCGTAGCGGATGTCCCAGTGGTCCAGCTGCAGGCGCCAGCTGATGTCGATGTCCTCGGTCACCATGTCGTCGGCCCAGTAGCCGATGCGGTGCAGGGCCGTGCGGCGGAACGCGGCGATCACCCCGGACACGGTGAAGATGCGCCCGTACACGCGCTGCGCGCGCTTGATCATGCCGATGATCGAGGAGAACTCGGCCACCTGCAGGCGGCCGAGCAGGGTGGAGCGGTTGCGGATGCGCGGGTTGCCCGTCACCGCGCCCACGCGCGGGCCGCTGGTCAGGTGCCAGACCATCCAGTGCATGGCGAACTCTTCCAGCATCGCGTCGCCGTCGATGCACACCAGGTACTCCGAGCGCGAGGCGAGGGCGCCCATGCGCAGCGCGTTGGCCTTGCCCAGGTTGCGGTCCAGGTGCACCACGCGCAGGCGCGGGTGCAGGGCGGCCAGCGCGTCCAGGCGGGCACCGGTATCGTCGCTGCTGCCATCGTTGATGGCGATCACTTCGAAATCCGGATAGCGCTGCGCCAGCGCGGCGCCGATGGTGTCGTCCAGGTTGTCCGACTCGTTGTGGCAGGGAATCAGCAGCGTGGCGAACGGGTAGCTGTCCATTGGCGGCGGATCGTTGCGCGGTCGCGACTTCCGCTCGCGGCGGAAGAAGTAGTACAGGCCGCCCGACATCCAGAAGAACGCCATCACCATCGGGTAGAAGAAAGCGAACTGGAACAGGACATACAGCCAGGGGCTCATGTCCATGTCACTTCTCCGGGTATGGGAAGTTACGCGCGGACATCGCGGCGCGCGCGTCCGTGGTCGACGGCTTGTCGGCGATGAAATCGTCCGGGTACCACGCGAAATGGCGCACGCCCTGTGCCTGCAGCCGGCGGACCTGCGCGCGGAGGCGCTGGCCGCTGATCGGCGTCTGCGTGCGCCAGTCCACGGTCTGCAGCTCGAACATCGTGTGCTTCAGGTCGGGGTCGTGCGCGCGTACCGCCGTGACCAGCCGGTCGAGCCAGCGCTCGGGGTGCTTGCTGCCTTCCATCCACGGCATCGCCATCAGCGCGGTGCGGTCATAGGCCTGGTTGAACAGGTCCAGGCGCTGGGCGAACCAGCTGGCGCTCTGCGGTTCCAGCACCGGCTGCGCGTACAGGTTGCGCACGGTACCCAGCTTCGGCCGCCAGCGCTGGGCGGTGTCGCGCAGCTCCAGGGTGAAGTCGATCAGCGCCTGGGTACGGCCGCCATCGGCGCCTTCCTGCGGCAGCTGGGCCAGTTCGGTGTCGCGCACATAGGCATCGTCATGGAACAGCAGGCCTTCGAAGTACGAATTGATCGCCAGGTCTTCGTAGATGTCCTTGATGATCTGCCGCGCCTGCGGCTTGGTGAAATCCAGGCGGTACATGCCGTCGCGTTCCGGGCTGGCGATGCCCAGCGCGGTGCGCTGCGCCGCATCCGGCAGCTCATAGCCGAGCACCGGCAGCCAGGCGTAGACCTTCACCCCGGCACGGGTCTTCAGCTGCCAGGCCACGCGGTTGAACAGGTCCGCGCGCATCGGCATGTGGCGGTTGGGGAAGTACAGCGCGTCGGCCGTGTTGTTGCCGTCGGGATCGGCGAAGGCCTGCAGGTAGACGTGGGTCGGGCCCACCTTCTTGACGCGGTCGATCAGCTTGTCGAGGTTGCGTGCCAGCTGTGCCGGGTCCGGGTCGTAGACCGCATCCATGTCGATCTGCAGCGCACGCGTGCCATCCAGGCTGACATTGCGGCGCAGCTCGAATGCCAGCGAGCTGACGTTCGGGTTGTTGGTCACCAGCAGGCGGGCCAGGCCGTGCAGGTCGGACGTGACCGGCGTGCTGCGGCCTTCCAGGTCGAACGACACCGGCATGCCCATCTGCTCGGCGATGTCGTTGCTCAGCTTGTTGTAGGCCGCATACGGCCACACGATCGCCTTCGGGGTAACGCCCAGTTCCTTCTGGATGCGCTTGACGCTCAGCGCGAGGTCGTCGCGCAAGCGCGTTTCGTATTCCTGCGCGGTCTCGTAGCGTTGCGTCTTCGGGTCGTAGGTACGGGTGATCACCGCCGGGGTCTGGTTGCCCTGCGGGTTGGACTGCACGCCGTGGTGCTGGTTGTCGGTATGGCTGGCCAGCTCGATCAGGCCGCTGGACTGCATTTCCCGCAGCTGGTCCCAGGTCAGGAAATCATCGTGGCCGAACGGACGGTAGCCGTAGTCGATGGTGCGGCCCGGGGCCATGTCGACGTAGTCGGTGATCACCGCCACCAGTGCGGGGTAGTTGTAGGCACGCAGCAGCGGATAGACGCGGCTGTAGACGCTGCGCAGGCCATCGTCGAAGGTCAGCAGCACGGGCCGCGGCGGCAGCTGGGCTTCGCCGCGCGAGGCCTTGATCAGCCGCGACAGCGAGATCGGGTGGTAGCCGTGCGCGCTGAGCCAGTCCAGGTGCGCAGCGAAGTTCTGCGTGCTGACCGCGTAGGCATCGGCATCGCCCTTCTCACGCACATCGTCGCGGATGTCGTGGTAGCTCAGCACCAGCAGGCCGTTGTCGGCCGAATCCAGGTCGCGCTCCTGGGCAGCGGCCGGCAGGCCCAGCAGCAGCAGGCCCAGCAACAGCACGGTCAGCAGGTTTCGAAGCATCCGTTCCATCTCACTCTCCCCAGCGCAGCGCGGCATCGAAGCCGATATGACGTTCACGTTGACCGTCGTAGACCGGCCGCGACCAGCTCACGCCGTACTCGAAGATCCTGCCCTGGCCGAACTGCCATTCGTGGCGGTAGGCCACCGTGGGAATGAGCGAACTGCCGAAGCCTTCCTGCCAGTAATCGCCCAGCGACACCGTCAGGCGGTGGCGGAAGTGGCGCTCGTACTGGCGCCACAGCTGCTGGTCGATGCGCAGGCCGATCTCCACCGAGCGGTCGCGCGAAGGATTGAAGTAGGGCGCATCGTCGCGCGAGCCGCGGCTGGTGTAGAGGCTGCCGAGGCCATCGATCGTCACGCGAGGGCGGGTCAGCAGGCGCTGTTCGATCGCGGTGTTGAGGGTGTCGCGGCGGTTGCCGTCGTCGTAGCGGAACTGGCTGCCGCCCAGGCTCCAGTGGGTGAGCTCGTTGCGGGTGTAGTCGACGGCCACTGCCACGCTGTCGGCAGTGATGCCCGACACGCGCGCCTGCATCGAGGCTTCCGGGTCGTTGCGCGCGGCGGTCACGCCGGCGTGCCACTGGTCGTTGAACTGCCAGCCGAAGCCGCCGCGCAGGCCGGTGTCGCCGATGCTGTCATTGGGCCGCACCACCGCGGCCTCGGCATCGACGCGGCCGAAGCGGTAGCGCGCACCGGCGCCGATCCACAGGGGATTGATCTTCTGGTCCTGGAAGGTCACCGAACGCCGGTCGGCGAAGGCGAACAGGCGCCAGCGGTCATCGAGGATGGGCGAGGCCACTTCGGTGCCGTAGTGCAGGTCGTCGTTGCCCAGCGGCGAGCTGCCGCCGCCGCCGGAACTGCGGCCGCCTTCCACGGTAGCCTGCAGCTGCCAGCCGCGGTGCGCACGCCAGTCACGGTCCATGCGCTGGACCGAGGGCTGGTTGGGGTAACGCTCAAGCAGGTCGTCATGCAGCGGCCGCGCGAGGTCGTCGCGCTGCAGCTGCACGTAGGATTCGTACATGCCGATCCGCGGCGAGACATCGCGCGGGTCGAGGGTGTAGGCCATCTGGTGGCGTTCGAGTGCCCGCCGCGGCCAGCCGCGCATCTGGTAGACGCTGCCCAGCGCGGTCTGCAGCCCGCCATTGCCGGGTCCGACCTCGACCATCGCCTCCAGCTCGCGCTGAGCGGTGGACAGGTCGCCGCTGTAGGCGCGGATCATCGACAGGTTGAGGTCGGCCTCATAGCGCGCCCAGTTGGCGTACGGGCTCTTGCCGCCGCCCCAGCGCCATGCCGGCTCGTCCTTCTGCCACGTCTGCAGGTAGCCGATGGCCTTCTCGGCCTGCTCGGTCTCGAGGTAGGCGTAGGCCACTTCGGAACGCGACTGGAAACGCGACGGATCGTTCTTCACTGCCGCTTCCAGCAGCGGAATGGCCTCGTCCGGGTGCTGGGTCGCCATCATCGAATCGCCGACCGCAGGCAGCACGTAGTCGGGCAGGGCATGGCCCTCCTGCTGCAGGGCGCGCGCTTCATCGCGCACCTGGGCATGGCGGGACAGGCGGTTGAGCAGGATCAGGCGGTCCATGCGGATGCGCAGCGGCGCCTGCGCCAGCGGCGTGCCGTCGCGCTGCACGTACTGCTCCATTTCCGCCAGGGATGCTTCGGCTTCGTCCAGGCGGCTGTCTTCGCTCTGGCCGTAGGCCAGGCTCCAGTTCACCCGCTTGGCGATGTAGTTCGCTTCCAGGCGCGCCTTCTGGTCGGCATCGAACAGCTCAGGCCGCGCCTGGTACAGGCGCCAGGCGCGGTCGGCATTGCCGATGTCGCCCAGGGTCAGGACCTGCAGCTTGTACAGCAGCGGGTCGTTGGGCTCCTGCAGCTGCGAGCGCTCGATCGCGGCCAGCGCATCCACCCAGCGGGCCTGGTCGCGGTAGTGGCCGATCTCGGCCATCCGGTCAGCGCGGCTGGCACTGGCCGGCGGCGAAGCAGCATGGGCCCCGAACGCCAAGGCGGCGCAGGCCAGGCCGACGCAGAGCGCCAGCGGACGATGGACAATCATGAAACCCCCTTAGCATCCCTTCAACGATGTGCTGAAAAGTGTGACGCACATCACATGCCAACTGTATGCGACATAGCCCCTACGCGGCCAGTGCCCGCCTTTACAGCGAGGATGCAATAGTCCCGCCAGACCGGCCAAGCGCAAAGCAACTGCCTGACAAAACAGCACTTTTTCAGGTCTTTCAGCGAGCCATGAAGCACCCGCCGGACGCCGCCGCGCCCTGACCCGGGGTGGAGAGCTGCCCAGAAGGCCAGCCCCTCAGCGTCATGATTGGACACCCTACGTCAGCAGATGCCGAAGCGATGTGTAGAGGCCTCGTGACAGAGACGTGCGCACCCCATCAGATCAACGTTCTGACAG
>JAFAFD010000231.1 GCA_023423675.1 Pseudomonadota bacterium
GGCCACGGGGTGTGGCCGGCCGCGGCGATGGCATCAGAAGCGGTAATCGAAGCCGAGGGTGAAGTAACGGCCACGCAGGTCGTACTGGCTGAAGTCGTACGGCGCGCGGATGCCCGGGAACGAGGCGTCGTACGGCGGCGTCTTGTCAGCCAGGTTCTGCACCTTGGCGTACACGGTCAGCTTGTCGATGCCGGCATAGGCCAGGTACAGATCAAACTGGTTGTACGCATCGATGCGGTCCTGCACGGCCGCGGCGGCGGTGCTGGCCTTCTGGTCGTAACCGCTGGTGTAGTACCAGGTGACGGCTGCGGTGAAATCGCGGTAGGTCCAGTCCAGCGTGGTGGTCGCCTTGTTCTTCGGCAGCGTTGCGCCGAGGTTGCTGCCGGCGTAGTCCACCAGCGGGCCACCGACCACGGTCGGGCGACGGTAGTCACGCACGTGGGTATAGGCCGAGGACAGGGTGAAATCGCCCAGCGCGGCGGTCGGGATGCGCTGGCGCAGTTCGACGTCGATGCCCGAGGTCTTCAGCTCGCTCAGGTTCTGGTAGCGGTTGAACACGGCCAGCAGCTTGCCGCGCTCATCGCGCTGCACGGCACCGGCCACGTTGTCATTGACCAGGGTCTGGGTGTTGTTGGTGCCGACCAGGTTGTCCAGCTGGATGCGGTAGTAGTCCACGCTCAGGTTGGTGTTGGCCCACGGCGAGAGCACCACGCCGAAGTTCACGCTCTTGGTGCGCTCGGGCTTCAGCTCGCTGTTGCCGACGGTGAAGAAGGTGGGGTTCTGGCGCGAGCCCGGCACGTCCGGATCACGCGGGTCGACCACGCTGCCGTAGGCGATGCTGGTGCTGTTGGAGTTCTCCGACAGCGACGGCGCACGGAAGCCCTTCGACGCCGAGGCGCGCACCAGCAGGAAATCCAGCGGCTGCCAGCGCAGGCCGAGCTTGGGCGAGAACGCATCGCCGAAGTCGTCGTAGTGGTCGGCACGCGCGGCGGCGGACAGTTCCAGGCCCGTGGCCAGCGGCACGTTGACTTCGGCATACGCGGCGCTGACCTTGCGCTCGCCGTGCACTTCGGCGATGGCCGGGCGTACCTGCAGGCCGGCATCGATCTGCCAGGGGTTGTTGGAATCGAGCTTCTCGCGGCGCCATTCAGCACCGGCGGCGAAGCCGATGTCGCCGGCCCAGGCGTGGCCCAGGGTGCCGGATATCTTGGCGTCCACGCCCTGCAGTACTGATTCGGCCGGGCGCAGGGTGGAGAGGTTGATCGCATCGATCACCGACTGCGGGGTGGCCGACGGGTTGAGCAGGTTGTAGCTGCCGCTGGCCAGCGCATCGGCCAGCGCCCAGCGGTTGGCGAAGCCGCCCGACACCGTCTCGCGCTCGCTGCTGCGCGCGCCGAAAGCGGCCACTTCCCAGTCCCAGGCGGCGGTGCTGCCGCGCAGGCCGACCACGCCGCGGTAGGCGGTGGAGCGGTTGGTCTTGATGGTGCCGCCGAGGTCGAAGAAGGTGTATTCGATCGGCACGGCGCGGCCATACGGGTTGTACGGGCTGCTGGCCGGCAGGTTGGACGAGACCGGTTCGGCAAGGCCGGTTTCCGCGTTCAGGGCGAAGCGGCCGCTTTCCAGGGTGAAGAACGGGCTGCTGCCGAACCACGCGGCGCTTTTGATCTGGCTGTACAGCACTTCGCCGAAGGCTTCGACGTTCTCGCCGAGGCGGAAGGTGCCGTTGGCATACGCCTGGTAGCGCTTGGTCGAGGGAATCAGGGTGGTGTACGGCGCCTGGTTGAAGCCGCAGGTATCACCGGCGAGGCCGTCGATGGGCGCGCTGGCGACGCGGGTGGTGCCGGTGGGGCAGTTGCCGTCGGCATCGAGCATCGGCACCGAGACGCCGTTGATCAGATAGCGCGCGCCCTTGGCCGACCAGCCGTTCCAGCGGCCACCGGGCTGGTCGCTGTAGATGCCGCTCTTGGTCAGGTTGCGCTCGTCCTGGTCCAGGCGCTCGCGGTTGTAGCCCTGCAGGCTGAAGAGGATGTTGTAGCCATCGGTATCCAGGTCACCGAGGCCACCGACGAACTTCAGGTTCTGCTCGTGCAGGCCGCCCTGGTCGGCACCGCCGAAGCTGCCGCCGAGTTCGGCGCCTTCGAAGTTCTGCCGGGTGATGATGTTGACCACGCCTGCCACCGCGTCGGAACCGTACACGGCCGATGCGCCGTCCTTGAGCACTTCGATGCGCTCGACGGCGACCAGCGGCAGCGCGTTGAGGTCGACGAAGGTGTCGGACAGGCCACCGGCCGGGAAGCCGTAGTTGGCCAGGCGGCGGCCGTTGAGCAGCACCAGCGTGTTCTTCTGCGAAAGGCCGCGCAGGCCGATGCCTGCCGAGCCGGACGCCCAGCCGTTGTTGGTGGTTTCGTTGGCGGCGTTGCCGGTGTTGGCCGAGATCGAACGCAGCACGTCGGCGACGGTGGCCTTGCCGGTCTGTTCCAGCTGCTGGCGGCCGATCACCTGCACCGGGTTGGACGCCTCGGTATCGGTGCGCTTGATGTTGGAACCGGTGACGCGCACGGCGGCCAGGGTGCTGGCTTCGCCACTGGCGTCGGCGGAGGTTTCGGCGGCGGCAGACAAAGGCGCGGCCAGAGCGACGGCCAGGGCCGCCACGAGCAGGGTGTGCTGAGGCATGACGATGTGGGGGGTGGTAGTGGACGACGGAAGTTCCGCAGTAATCCATGCCAGGTCTGGCGCGACCAATAACATCTCTTCATACGGATATAAGAGAAGCTAACATCTCTTCATCCGGATGGAAAGAATTGCTTTACGGAAAGCCAACAACCGGGACGGCCGCGGCGGCGGGGCCGGCGTACAATCGCGCCATGGAAATCTTCAAAGTCTTCATGCTCGAGGCGGCCCACCGCCTGCCCAACGTGCCGCCGGGCCACAAATGCGCGCGCCTGCACGGCCACTCGTTCCGGGTGGAACTGAAGGTGGAGGGCGAGCCGGGTGCGCAGACCGGCTGGATCATGGATTTCGGCGACGTCAAAGCCGCCTTCCAGCCGATCTACGACCGCCTGGACCACCACTACCTCAACGACATCCCCGGCCTGGAAAACCCGACCAGCGAGAACCTGGCGGTGTGGATCTGGAAGGAGCTGAAGCCGGTGCTGCCCGCGCTGAGCGAGATCACCGTGCATGAAACCTGCACCTCCGGCTGCCGCTACCGCGGCCCGGCCGCCTGATCAAGCCATTGATACTCAAGGGTTTCTGAAGGCGCCTTGAGCGCCTTCTTCTTTTTTGTTGCATTGCGGCATGATCGGCGTATGCTGCATTGCATCAACCGCTTTCGATGCCGCCATGGCCAACGCCTTCGCCGATCGTTTCAGTGACGCCACCCGCCAGCTGGCGGCGGCGGCAACGCGTGCAAACCGATTGGCGCTGGAAAACGCCGAGAGCATGTTCGGCGTGCAGCTGAAGGCGATGGAACGCAACCTGACCGCAACCGGCGGCTGGCTGGGCGAACTGGCCCGCAGCGAGGATCCGGCCGGGTTGCTGCCCAAGGGCGCACAGCTGTGGCAGGACAACCTGCAGCGGCTGGGCCAGGCCCAGCAGGACGTGGTCGATCTTGGCCTGCAGGCCGGTCGCGCCTGGTCCGACCTGGTGCAGGGCCAGACAGATACAACGGCGGACGCCACCGGCAACAGCCACTGACGTCACGCCCACGCTCATTGCATGGGTCCCTCCCCCCATGCAATCCGGACCCGGCAGATCCCTCCCTCTGCCGGGTCTTTTTTTGCCTGCGATCCGGCGAAGCGCACGCGTCACGGGCGGCTTGGCGGCCCCGCACACCGGTAGCGCCGGGCCACGCCCGGCGAGCGCAGCGGCGTATCAGGGCCCCGCGCTCTCCGCGCGCGGCAGCGCAAACACGAACAGCGCGCCGGTCGCGCTTTCCCGCAGTTCGATACGGCGCCCGTGCAGCTGCACGATGCGCTGCACGATCAGCAGGCCGAGCCCGCCATTCTCGCCACGCCGCGCCCCCAGTGCCGCCGGTGCCTGGAACAGCTGCGCGCGCAGCGCCGGGGCCACGCCCGGGCCATCGTCGGCCACGCTCACTTCCACGCTGCCTTCGATGGCGCGCAGCTGCACCCGTACCTCGCCACCCTCGGGCGCATGCCGCAGCGCGTTGTCGAGCAGGTTGGTCAGCACCCGCTCGACCAGGCCGAGATCGGCACGCACCAGCGGCAGGCCCGGCGGGAACTCCGCATGCAGGTGCTGGCCGCGTGCCTGCGCGGCCAGTTCGAATTTCTGCAGCACGTCCTGCAGCAGTTCCGGCAGCGCGAACACCTCCCACTCCAGCCGCACTTCGCCATGTTCCAGCCGCGCCAGTTCGAACAGCGCGCGCGCCAGGCGGCCGACCTTGGCGCTCTGCGCCAGGGCGATGCCGAGATAGCGACGGCGTTCGTCCGGCGACAGCGTGGCTTCCTTCAGCGCCATCGTTTCCAGGTAGCCATGCAGCGACGACAGCGGCGTGCGCAGGTCGTGCGAGATGTAGGCCACCAGTTCGCGGCGCTGCAGGTCCTGCTGGCGCAGCTGCTGCCACTGCTCGCCCAGCCGCTGCGCCATCTGCGCGTG
>JAFAFD010000242.1 GCA_023423675.1 Pseudomonadota bacterium
TCCTGCGCGCGCCCGACCACGCCCAGCCCAGCGGACTGGGCGAGGAACTCGGGGAACAGGGTGATGACGTCGAACCGCATGCTCACACTCAGAACTCGGGATCCCAGTCGACCACGACCAGGTTGGCCTCGAAGTCGACCGACTTGACGAAGTCCGGCTGCACGAACGGAATCATCCGCTCGCGGTCGCCACGGACCACGACCACATCATTGGCGCCGGTGCTGAACAGGTGCGAGACCTGGCCCAGGGCAACGCCCTCGGTGGTCTTCACATCCAGGCCTTCCAGGTCGACCCAGTAATACTCGTCGGGCTTCGGCGGCGGCAGCGCACTGCGGGCCACGTAGACCTCGGTGCCGTGCATGGCTTCGACGACATCGCGGTCCTCGACGCCGGGGAACCTGGCGACCAGGTGCTTGCCGATGTCACGGCCACGAGCGCCTTCAAGCGTCGATTCCTGCCCGTTGGGGCTGCGCAGGATCCACGGCTGGTAACGGAAAATGGCGGAACGAGGCTCGGTCCAGGACTCGAGCTTGATTTCGCCGCGCACACCAAAAGCGCCGACAACCCTGCCCAGCAGGATGCGGCGCTCGATATCTTTCATCTTCGTCAACCGAGAGGGCCACGCCGAAGCGTGGCCCTTCAGACTCAGGCCGCAGCGGCCTGGGACTTGGCCGCTTCCTTGATCAGGTTGCGGACCTTTTCGGTCGGCTGGGCGCCGTTCTTGACCCAATGGTCAACGCGGGCCAGGTCCAGCTCGATGCGCTTCTCGCCGCCCTGGGCGACCGGGTTGTAGAAACCAACGCGCTCGATGTTGCGGCCGTCGCGCGCGCTGCGCACGTCGGTCACGATGATGTGGTAGAACGGACGCTTCTTGGCGCCGCCGCGGGTCAGTCGAATCTTGACCATGGTGTTTTTCCTATTGCCCAGTCGCCGGAATGGCGAGGTAAGCGGGCGATTATAGCGGCAGAGCGCGGCCGAGCCAACCCCATGGGTGGCCCACCTTCACGGTAGCGCCGGGCCATGCCCGGCGGGCGGTACCCGGCCTCTGCGCTCATGGGGCATGGACCCGCGCTACCGCTATGTCACGCCTTGCTGAAGGGCGTCCCACGGCACGCCCGACAGCACCGCCCTGCCCTGTTCAGCCAAGGCCTGCGACCCCGGCAGCACCTGCCCATCGACGGCCTCCAGCGCCCACAGACCACTGGCATTGCAGGCAAAAGCCGCCTTCACACCGCCCAGCTCTGTCAGCCGCAGCGGCTGCGTGGCCTGCGCCCCCGGCCAGTGCCGCTGCAGCAGCGCCTCGGCGGTCCCGCGCAGGGCCGGGGCCTGCGGCCAGATCAGGCGTTCACCGTCGTGCAGCGCCAGGTTCCAAGTACTGCCTTCGCTGATCCCACCCGTGGCCGACACGAACAACACATCGTCAAAGCCCGCCGCCATCGCCGCACGGCGCTCGGCAAACAGGCCGAACGTGCCCACATGCTTGATCTGCGGCAGCTCGCGCTGCCAGACCACGCTGCGCACGCGCTTCGGTGCGGTCAGCGCCACCGGAGCGGACACCGCCACCAGCACATCCACCGGCACGGCAACCAGCGGAGTGCGGAAATCGAAGTGGCGCGAATACACCGTCACCCGCAGCGACGCATCGCCCTGCCCGGCCTGCTGCAGCGCCTGCGCCATCCAGGCCTGCACCTGCGCGACATCGAGCTCGCTGCCGAACAGTTCGCGCGTGGCCTGCGACAACCGCGCCAGATGCAGATCCAGCCCCTGCACGGCATGGCCACGCACCTGCATCGAGGTGAAGTGGCCGTAATTGACCAGGGCCGGCAGCAGATCCTCCACCTGCGCCGGCCGGCCATTGCAGGACACCGTCATCGCAGCAGCGCCTGCGCCTGTTGCCACATGTCGCGCAGCACGTCGGCGGCGGGTGCTGCCGGTGCCATCCAGGCCGATTGCCCGGCCCAGGCCTGCATCGCGGCCAGGCGGTTTTCCTGCGCCGCCTGCTTGCGCATCGGTGCGGTCAGGCCGCGCTGCACCGGGTACGGGCGCGGCGCCGGGGCACTGTCCGCGGCAGCGGCACGCACATAGGGCGTGGCCAGGCCACGACCCAGGCGGCCACTGAATGCGCGGGTCGGCCAGGTGTCTTCGGGTTCGGTCGCGGCCAGGCCATCGGACCACGCCGAGGCGATCGCCGCTTCCGGCGTGCGCAGGAAGGCGGTGCCGATCTGCACCGCGCTGGCGCCCAGCATGAGCGCCGCCGCGATGCCACGACCATCGGCAATGCCACCGGCAGCGATCACTGGAATCTGCAGGTGGTCGGCCAGGCGCGGCAGCAGCGCGAACAGACCCACCAGCTGGCGCTCGGCCAGGCTGGGGTCGAACGCACCGCGATGGCCGCCGGCTTCGGCGCCCTGCGCCACCACCGCATCGGCACGGGCATCCTGCGCCGCGCGCGCTTCGGCCAGCGTGGTCGCGCAGGCGATCCAGGCGATACCGGCGTCCTTCAACTGCTGCACGTGGCGCGGCGACAACACGCCCATGATGGTCGAGGCCACCGCCGGGCGCGCGGCCAGCAAGGCAGCGAACTGTTCGTCGAAATCTGCCGGCGTGGCATCGGCGGCACTGGCGGGCACGTCCGGGCCCCATTGGGCGAGGAAGGCGCGGCTGGCGGCTTCGGCGGTGACATCGCGAAC
>JAFAFD010000264.1 GCA_023423675.1 Pseudomonadota bacterium
ACCCGCCCCATGACGCGCCCGCGCAGGGGCGCGCCGAACAGGTTCGGCGGCAGGTGAGACGCTCGTGTGCCGGTCCATTCCAACAGCTGGTTGAGAAAGGCGCGCGCCGCGGTGGCGCCGCGGGAGAAGCCGAACAGGTCCAGGGTGACACCGACAATCTGCGGCGCTGCCGGTTTGGGGCTGGCGAAGATTTCGGACAGCTTGCGAGTCCAGACTTCTACTTGCGCTTCATCCTCGATGGCACGAGCCAGTGCCTGGTCAGTCTCCTCCACGATGACCGGGTAGCCACTGAGTTCTGCAATCCGATTCGCGATGTACAAGTAGGCGTAGCGCAAGCGGCGGTCGCCGTACGCGCCGTCGCGGGCACCAAGAGGATGGGGGACGGGTTCTCCAATCGGTGGGAATGGGGTGCCAACGCCAGGGATGTAAAGACAAAACTGCCCGTCCCGATCTTCTGCAAGGCAGGCACCAAACAGACGCGCGATGTTGCTCTGCGATCCGGAGCGTTCGTCCTCCTCCGCATGATTGCGCGTGCCATCGAAGAAGATGGAGAACTGCGTGACGATCTGGCACGACACCTCTTTGCTGCCGAGTTGCGGTGCTACCGGGTTGAACTGCAGTGTGGCGGGCGCATTGCTGGGTGGCCACGCAAACTCTGTGTCCTGCCTACTCATGTTCACCAATGCCCCTCTTCTTGTTGAAGCTCTTGTATGGATGTCTCGCGCCGGGATAGTCGGGGTCGCGTGGGGAGAGCGCACTGGGAATAACCAGAACCTCATCGTCCTCAAAGATGTGCAGCCAAGTCTCGGCCACATAGGTATAGGGCTGGACTGCAACATCCTTCTCCACCCAGCGGCACCCTTTGTCCTTGGGCTCTCCAGGGACATAGTCCAGATTCCGATCGCAGCGCCGCCACTTCACGCGAACGGTCAGGCCCGGGTACCACCGCGCAGGAAGGGTCAAGACACCCAGCATGGTGCTGCCTCCCGTGCCCGCGCTGTCGCCTCCCTGTCCATTGACATAGACCGGCTGAACAAACGTATCGGTTGGTTCGTAATCCATCGAGGTCAGATTGCTGCCTATCCAGGTCGGCACGGGTTGCGGTACTTTCCGGGTCTTCCAGATCACCAGCAGCACGGCGGACAGGGCGACGTAGACAATGAGCAGCGCTGCTTTTGCCACGGGGTGCAGCGAACCCAGTTTCAGCAGAAGCGAACCTCCCGGCGAACGAGAACGGTCGTGCATCACTCCTCCTCACCAGCTCCGGTCACCGCATGCATCGTGTAATGGAGCTGCGCATCCTCTTTCTCTTCGTCTGCGCCACCGCGGCTTGGAACAAGCGTGGATATGCCAAACGCGGCCGAGGCTGCAGCGGTCAACAGCGCAACGCTGATCCACGCTCGGCCTGCAGATCGGGCCTCAATGGCACGTTCAGCCTCCGAGCGCTGGTCCGCTTTTTCCAGCTCCCGGGCCCATCTCGCTTCTTCCCGCCTGGCGCGGAAGTGCAGGCCGAAGATCACCAGGCCGGCCGGCACCATGACCGCGGGCAGGTACAGGGGCAGCAGCATCCGCAGATATCCGTCGCCGTACTGCGGATAGCCGAACGCCATCACCAGCACGGCGGCGACGGATCCCACGGCCATCTGATCCAGTGCACGTGCATGCCGCATTGCGACAGCGTGGTTGAGGAAACCCCGGCGCATGCCATTGACGATGAGGAATACGGGGACTGCCAGTACCAGCGCGAAGCCAACCGGACTTTCCTCACTTGCGTATGGCCTGCTGCCCGCCACATCGGGCTGGAAGGCGGGCAGCAGCGATACCGCCAGAGTGACCAGGGCCAGGGACACCAGCACGTCCAGCAGGATCCAGCCGAGCATGATGGCTTCCTCCCGCAGACTGCCGTCGCCATCGTCGGCCTTCGGTGCGTCCGGGGAAGCGTTCTTTCGATCTGTGCCGTTCAAGGTGTGTTCTCCGTTGTCAGATTGAATCGGATGAAGGTCGAACGACCTCCGCATTCCCAAGGGCCATCCACAGATCCGCGCCTCGCAGCGCTTGTGCATGCACCGGATGTGCGCGAAGCGCGTCGGCGTCCGCACTGCAACGCATACCCCAGGCAACCCAGCTGGCCAGATCGCTGGGTTCGACATAGCCGTGCTGCCGTGCTGCGGCAATCAGTGTTGTCGCCAGAGCGTGGCGCGCTTCCCGGGATGTAGCTGACGGCATGGAGCGAAGTGTGGGTTTCAGCGAATGCAGCAGTGCATCAGCCAATGCCGATTCAGCGAGCGCCGCCGTCTGGTCCGCGTCCCAGCCAGGCGACGCATGCTCCACCGCAGCCATGGCGTGCAGCGGGGGAATCGCCAGCGGCATCGCCCGTCCGTCGCGGTCTGCCAGCCACCACCCGGCCCACGGCGTGCTGAAAGCGACAAGCTGAGCGGGGCGCCACACGTGGATCGCCGCACGCAGCACCCGCCCATCTGCCAGCCGGGTGTACTGCATGCCGGCTGGGTCGCCGTCGCGCAGCCAATGGCGCAGGTGCACGAGCGTCTCTCCGAAAGTGCAGCGGCTGGCCAGCCAGTTCATTCCCGGGCCGCTGCCGTCCAGCCCCAACGACACGGCGTGGGCAGGCGACATCAGCCAAGGGCCGAGCGCCTGTGCCGCTCCGGGCAGATCTGAAAACAGCGAGACGGCGTCGCCTGCTCGGTCTGCCAGGCGTGCGCCCACGTCGCGCTGCATTGCGCCGTCCACCAGCACCAGCGGCTCGATTCCGGGCTGCGTGCTGCACTCACTCCACCGTGGGGGCAGCGGATTCATGCCGCGCCCGCCAGCTGCACGCGGGCACTGCCAGCGACCGCCGCTCTGGCCAGGCAGGGCAGGCAGATCGGCGGGAGTCCGGTGGGCAACGTGCGGCTCCAGTGGTCGCTTGCCGGGCCTTCCCAGCGGTGCTCGGCACCGTGGAACGCCAGTGCCCCCTTGCTGCCCACCGTCACCCCATCACCGATGCGGATGAAGCTGCCATCGGCGGCCACCAGGCGGATGCTGGGTGCGGACAGCACGATCTCCCCCTTCTCCGTGCTCAGCTGCATGCCGGCGAGCGCGTGACCGTCCAGCAGCCCGTCACGGGCCTGCAGCTGCAGGTCACCCTGGTTGGCGACGGCCTGCACGCCGCCCTCGGCCACGAACATCGACAGGCCTTTGCCGGCCAGCAGTTGCATGCGTTCACCGCTGGTGTGCTGCACCCGTCCCTGCGCCACCACATCGTGGTGCTGGCCGCTGACATGCAGCTGGCTGGCAGGCGAGGCACTGACCAGGCCGGCAGATGCCGCCAGAGCAATGACCGGCTCGTTGGCTGCGACGGTATCCCCCGACCAGCCCTGCAGTGCGGTATCCAACGCTGCTTGGGCATCGGCGTCCGGTGTGCCGGCCTGCAGGCGCGTGGCCATCTCGGCCAGGGTGCCGAACAGCTGGCGGCACGTGCCAAGTACGTCCAGCAGCTCCGGCAGCGCCATCTGCGGGCCGGCTCCACCGGTCTGCGCATGGCTGCTTACCAGCAGGCCTTTGGCCGAGCGCAGCGCCAGTGCCGCATCGGTGCGCAGCTCCGCACCCTGGCCGCGTGCCTGCGCGTTGCCATCGCGGCGTGGCGTTGCCACATGGCCAAGGTGCAGTGCACTTTCGAAGGGGCTGGATCGCAGCGTCGTGCCCAGTGCCTGGCCGGTGTCGTCCATCGAGAGTTCATTGAATCCGTCACCACCGTGCTCGTGGCTGCGGATGCCCGACACGGCGCGGTTGGCCGGCAGGCTGCCCATGCCACCAAAGCGTGGCGTTGCGTGGCGCCCGTTGTAGACGCCAGCGATGACCAGAGGGCGATCAATGTCGCCGTGAAGAAAGGCGACGACCACTTCCTGACCCACCCGTGGCAGGAACTGATGGCCAAAACCGTCACCAGCACTGGGCATGGCCACGCGCACCCAGGTGGATGACCACGCGTCCTGTCCATTGCGAGTGGCCGGTTCATCCTGGTCACGCTGCCAGTGAAAGCGGATGCGGATGCGCCCCAAGGCATCGGTGTACACGGTCTCGCCCTCCGGCCCCACCACCGTCGCGGTCTGCATGCCGGGCGCATTGGGACGCAACAGAGGGCGCGTGTGCATGGGTACCAGCGGCATATCGCCCGGCACCGCGCGGAACCGGGTGAGGCATTGGCCTGCCGGCGGCAGGTGCCCAGCTGCCGGAGCCAGGGAGGCCATCGCATCAGGGAGGTTGTTGGTGGCAAGCACGTGCACGCCACTGATGAGAAAGCCTGCAGGCGCTGCTGCGCCGGATGTACCAGGGTGTTCTTCCACCCACACGCTGTCGGCGGTGGCAAGCCCGCGGAAGTCGCCTTCGCCGAGCCACGTCCTCGACCTCAGCTCCTGCGCCGGCATCTGCAGGCGCGCGGAGCGGGTGATGTCCGGGGGGTT
>JAFAFD010000273.1 GCA_023423675.1 Pseudomonadota bacterium
TGCCGGCGGTCTGCCCGCGGAACAGCACGCCCGCGTTGGGATCGGCCGACTGGTTGAAGAACTTCTCGCGCTGGCCCTGCGCGATCAGCGCGAAACCGACGTCGCCGGCCGGCAGGGTGAACAGCGAGCGATCGGTCAGCAGCGCGGTCACGGCCGTGCGCGAAGCACTGGATGCGGCACGATTGAGGCCGCTGAAATTGTCGTACTGCTCGCGGTTGATCGGCTGGTACAGCCGCGACAGATCCGGCGCGTAGACCTCGTAGCCATCCTGCATGCCCAGCATCGGCCCCAGGTAGTAATCATCCACGCCGTTCTTCGCCAGGAAATCGGTGGATTTGCGGGTGACGTCGGTGCTGGAGCGGTTGACGTAGACGTCGTAGTCGAAGCCTCCAAGCACGCCGCGCACGCCCGCGGTGATGTTGAGCGAGCGGGTGTAGACGCGCTGGTCTTTGGCATCCAGGCCGACTTCCTCCGGCGCGTAGATGCGCTGCCACTGTTCGTACTGGCCGCTGGTCTGGTTGTAGAAGGTCTTGTTCCAGAACGGGCTGCCACCGCTGTAGGTGGGCCGGCCGAAGCCGAACAGGATGTCCGAGTACAGCTCGGTGTCCGGGCTGAGGTGGTAGCGCAGGAAGGTGGTGGCGTTGACGTCCTGGCTGGAGTTGTACAGCGACGCGGTGCCGACGTTGTCAGGCGTGCCGCAGTAGTAGCCGCCGCCGGAGATGTCACGGTGCGCGTACACGGTGCTGCCGCCGAACAGGTCCGACAGCGGCGCGCAGGTGGCCGCACCCGGGTCGATGTAGGCGTTGGGGCCCATGCGCATGCGCAGGAAGCTGCGCGAAGGATCCTGCGGGCCGGTCGGGTTGTCGTTGACGCTGTCGATGCGGCTGCGGTCGAAGGCGTAGATCGCCTTCTGGTTGGTGTATTCCAGCCCGTAGCTGATATCGAGGTTGCCGAAGGTCTGGCCGCTGCTGGCGCTGAAGCGCTGGCTGGAGCCGCCGCCCTGGCTGTAGCCGCCGACGCGGTAGCGCAGGTGGGTGCCTTCGACGCGGTCCTTCAGCACGATGTTGACCACGCCGGCAATGGCCGAGGAGCCATACACCGAGGACTGGCCACCGGTGAGCACGTCGATGCGCTCGACCATGCCCAGCGGGATGTTGGCGATGTCGGCGATGCTGGTGTTGCCGTTGTAGGCCAGCGGGTAGCTGTTGATCGGCCGCCCGTTGATGAGCGTGAGGGTGTAGCTGGGGTCCAGGCCGAACAGGCTGATGGTCTTGGCGCCCGGGGTGTAGAGGCCGGTGCCCTGCGAATCCTGCACCGAGCCGTTCGACACCGGCAGCGAGCGCAGCGCGTCGAACACGGTGGTGAAGCCCTGTGCCTGGATCTGCTCGGCGGTGATGGTGGTGACCGGCGAGGGACCCTCCACCTGCGCGCGCGGGATGAGCGAGCCGGTGACCTTGACCGCATTCAGATCGCGGGTGCGCGGCGGATCGGTGCCCTCCCCCTGCGGGGTCGACTGGGCCTGTACGGCAAGCGGCGACAACAGCAACGACGACATCAACAACGACAACAACCGGGGTTTCATCAAGCTCTCTCCAGAGGCGGATGACGGTCCAGCCGGTGGGGGGCGGACGGGAAGGTCGTGGATGGACGGCAGTGGCGGGCAACAGCGGGCGGCGGGGGCCGGCCCGGATCAGGACATGCGGGGCATTCCGGTACAGGGGGGAGCTGGCCACTTTTAAATCGATCCAAGGCAACCTGTCAATAATTTGAAATGAAACGGTTTTGCCGGATTTGGATCGAACTAATTGCACTTGTCAGGCGGCAATGGGCTGAGGCAGGATCGGGACGATTCCGACCCCGACCCGATCGCACGGCCCGACCCCCACCGGACCGGCATCGCCCCCTCCACTGCCCCTTGGGCGGCGGGCGCGATGCTGTCCGTGGTGCGTGCCGATGCGGGTTCTGCCTGCCGCCTGCCCTACCGGGAGACCCTGCATGACCCTGTCCGATCCGCGCCGCGCCCTGCTTCCGCTTGCCCTCGCCCTGGCCTGCGCCACCCCCGCCCTGCCCGCACTGGCACAGGGCCTGCAGACCTCGTTCGAAGCGGGCGAACCGGCACCGGCCAAGGCCGGCGGCGCCCTGCAGGTACAGATCGGCAACGGTCCGGCCGAGCCCTATGCGGCCAAGCGCAACGTCGGCTACAGCGGCCTGCGCGCCCTGCACTACCAGGCTGGCGGTGGCAGCGCGCGGCGCGAACTGTTCGCTACCGACCTGGCCATCGACGCCGATACCACGCTGTCCTGGCTGGTGCTGCCGGAGATCGTCGGCAAGGACACGGCGGCCTCCACCTACGTATCGCTGGACCTGCGCCTGGACGATGGCAGCCGCGTGTCGGCCAGCAGCGTGCGCGACCAGCACGGCATCGCCCTCGGCGCACAGGCGCAGGGCGATTCGAAGACGCTGTACCCTCAGCAGTGGGCACGCAAGGCCGTGCGCCTGGGCGATGTGCCGGCGCTGCGCGGCCGCCGCGTGGTCGCCATCGAGCTGGAGGTGGCCAGCGCCGAGGGCGCGCCGGTCTCCGGCTGGATCGACGACGTGCGCCTGGATGCGCAGCCGCGCAACGTGCCGCAGCGGGTTTCGGACTGGGTGCTGACCACCCGCGGCACCCAGGCCAACGGCACCTTCTCGCGCGGCAACAACTTCCCGGCCACCGCGGTGCCGCACGGCTTCAACTTCTGGACGCCGGTGACCGATGCCGGCGCGCTGAACTGGCTGTACCGCTGGAACGAGCAGAACGATGCGAAGAACCGTCCGCAGCTGCAGGCGCTGGCACTGAGCCACCAGCCCAGCCCGTGGATGGGCGACCGCCAGACCTTCCAGGTGATGCCCTCGGCCAGCCGTGGCGTGCCCGAAGCCGACCGTGGCAAGCGCGCGCTGTCCTTCGACCGCAGCCACGAAAGCGCGCGCCCGTACCGCTACGACGTGCGCTTCGACAACGGCATCGCCACATCCATCGCGCCGACCGACCACGCCGCGCTGTTCCACTTCGCCTTCCCCGAGGGCGGTGATGCCAACCTGCTGTTCGACAACGTCGATGCGCGTGGCGGCCTGAGCCTGGATGCGGCCACGCAGACCCTGAGCGGCTATACGGATACCCGCAGCGGCCTGTCCAATGGCGCCACCCGCATGTACGTGGTCGCCCGCTTCGACAAGCCGTGGCGCAGCAGCGGCCGCATCGACACCGGCCGCCCCACCGGCTACATCAAGTTCGACGCGGGCAGCGACCGCCAGGTGACCATGCGCATCGCCACCTCGCTGATCTCGGTCGAGCAGGCGCGGCACAACCTGGACCTGGAAATCGCCGCGGCCGATACGCTGGACAGCGTGGCCGGCCGCGCGCAGGACGCCTGGGATGCACGCCTGGCCCGCTTCGACATCGGCAATGCCAGCGACGATGCGAAGACCACGCTGTATTCCAGCCTGTACCGCCTGTACCTGTACCCCAACTCCGGCCATGAGAATGCCGGCACCGCGGCCGCGCCCGACTGGCGCTACGCCAGCCAGGCCAGTGCCGAGGACAACAACACCGACGGCAGCGCCAGCCGCAGCTTCGCGCCGGTGCGCGATGGCCAGGTGTACGTCAACAACGGCTTCTGGGACACCTTCCGCACCACGTGGCCGGCGTATGCGCTGTTCACCCCGGACGACGCCGGCAAGCTGGTGCAGGGCTTCATCGAGCAGTACCGCGCGGGCGGCTGGATCGCACGCTGGTCTTCGCCGGGCTATGCGGACCTGATGGTCGGCACCAGCTCGGACGTGGCCTTCGCCGATGCGTGGCTGAAGGGCATCGGTGGCTTCGACCCGGCCGAGGCCTATGCCGCCGCGCTGAAGAACGCCACCGTGGTACCGCCGGACCGCCATGTCGGCCGCAAGGGCATGGACCGTTCGACCTTCCGCGGCTACGCCAGCGCCGACGTGCATGAAGGCATGTCGTGGACGATGGAAGGCGCGTTGAACGACTTCGGCATCGCCAACATGGCCGAGGCCCTGGCCAAGCGCGCGACCAATGCCGCCGAACGCGAGCGCTACAGCACCGAGGCCGATTACTTCCGCTACCGCGCGGCCGGCTACTCGACCCTGTTCGACCCGGCCGCCGGCTTCTTCCAGGGCCGCAAGGAAGACGGCAGCTGGCGCCTGGATTCGAAGGACTACGACCCGCGCGTGTGGGGCTACGACTACACCGAATCCAACGGCTGGACGTTCGCCTTCACCGCCGCTCACGACGGCGAAGGCCTGGCGGCGCTGTACGGTGGCCGCGACAAGCTGGCCGCCAAGCTCGATACGTTCTTCTCGACCCCGGAAACCGCCGACCCGGCGCTGGCCGGTTCCTACGGCGGCACCATCCATGAAATGACCGAAGCGCGCGACGTGCGCATGGGCATGTACGCGCACAGCAACCAGCCGGCGCACCACATTCCGTGGATGTACCTGTACGCCGGGCAGCCGTGGAAGACCCAGCAGCACGTGCGCGAGATCCTGTCGCGCCTGTATGTGGGCAGCGAGATCGGCCAGGGCTACCCGGGCGATGAGGACAACGGCGAGACCTCGGCGTGGTACGTGCTGGCCTCGCTGGGCCTGTACCCGCTGCGCATGGGCGCGCCGGAGTATGTGATCGGCTCGCCGGCCTTCGAGCATGCACGGGTGGAACTGCAGGGCGGCGCGGTGCTGACCGTCAACGCGGCCAACAACTCGGCGCAGAACGTCTACGTGCAGTCGCTGAAGATCAACGGCAAGCCGTGGACCAAAACCTGGGTGCCGCACGAGGTGATCGCCAAGGGCGCGACGCTGGACTTCGTGATGGGCCCGCAGCCGTCGCGCTGGGGCACCGGCGCGGACGATGTGCCGCGTTCGCTGACCGCGCCGGGCAAGCGCCCGCAGATGCTGCATGACCTGCTCGGCAACGGTGCCCGCGCGGCGCTGGCCGATGGCCGTGCCCTGCCCGCACTGCTGGACGACGATGCGACCACGGCCGTGCCGCTGGGCGCGGGCGCCACCATCGCGCTGACCGCGGTGGGCGATGGCGCACCGACGATGTACACGCTGACCAGCGGTGAAGGCGCGATCCGCGGTGCCGGATGGACGCTGGAAGCACGCACGGCCGGCGGCCGCTGGACGACACTGGATGAGCGCCGTAGCGAAGATTTCACCTCGCCGCGGCAGACTCGTCCGTTCCGCATCGCCTCGCCCTCACGCTTTGCAGAGTACCGTCTGCGCGTGGCTGCGCCGGGGCGCCTGCAGCTGGCCGAGATCGAACTGTTGTCGCCCTCCACCGCAAACTGACCCCATGCGCCTTCGCCTGCTGACTCTTGCCCTCGCTGCATTCACCCTGCCCGGCATCGCGCAGGGCCAGCCATCGCAGACCGATGCCTTCGATGGCCAGGTCACGCGCGAAGGCGTGACCCTCTCCTACCAGGACCCCACCGGCGCGCTGTCCGCGCCGGTGCGGAAGCGGATCATCGACACGTTCTACTTCGCCTACCTGCGCGAACGGGCGGATTTCTACCCGAAGGCGCCGGCCGACGTGCGCATCGTGATCGATCCGGCCTACAACGGCGTCGCCTACGTGGGCGACAAGGACAAGGCGACCACGATCACCATCAACCCGGGCTGGCTGCTGCAGCACCCCGATGACATCGACCTGGTGACCCACGAGGCGATGCACATCGTGCAGGGCTACCCGAGCTACGGCGACAAGCGCGTGCCGGGCTGGCTGGTGGAAGGCATCGCCGATTACGCACGCGACCGCTATGGCATGGGCAATGCCGCGGCGGGCTGGGCGCTGCCGCAGAAGGTGGGCAAGGGCCAGACCGTGGAAAGCGGCTACCGGGTGACCGGTGCGTTCCTGAAGTGGGCCGAGGGCGAACACCCCGGTCTGGTACTGGCGCTGGACAAGGCCCTGCGTGCAGGCCAGTACACCCCGGCGCTGTGGCAGAAGCACGCCGGCAAGGCACTGCCGGCGCTGTGGGCCGAGTACGCCAAGCCGCGTTCGGATGCCCCGCCGCCGGCACCGGCACGACGCGGCAAGCGCTGATTCGCCGCGCTGCGCGCTCGCCGGGCGTGGCC
>JAFAFD010000309.1 GCA_023423675.1 Pseudomonadota bacterium
CGACCAAGCCCCCATGGGTGAGGGCGCTTTGCTTGCGAAGCACTGCTTCGCAAGCGCCCGAACGCACAGCCGCCAGCGGCTGGGCCGGACCCCGGAGGGGGGTTCACCGCGTGTCCTGGCCAAGCCCCCGGCTCTGCACCCTGCCAACCGGGAACTCATCGCCGGCACGCGACAAACGCTTTCACCTCACCTCCTCACTCCTTCCCCTACCGTCCCGTATGGCACCGACCACCGCCACGACGAGACAATGACCGACCACCCCCCGCGCACCGACGCCCCCACCGACGAAGCCCCCTCCACCCACGAGGACAAGCCTTCGCCGCTGAAGAACCCCAAGGTCCGCTGGACCCTGGCCATCATCGGCGCCGTCGTGGTCATCGCCCTGGTCGCCTGGCTCATCTACCACCTGCTGGTCGGCCGCTACCTGCAGGACACCAACAACGCCTACCTGCAGGCCGACGCCGTCGCCGTCGCCCCGCGCATCAACGGCTACGTCACCGAAGTGCTGGTGCAGGACAACCAATGGGTCAAGGCCGGCGAACCACTGCTGCGCATCGACCCGCGCACCTACCGCGCCACCCTGGACCAGGCCGAGGCGGTCATCGCCGTACGCGAAGCCGACATCGCCGCCGCCGCCGCAGGCGTGCAGGGCCAGCAGTCCAGCCTGCTGCAGGCGCGCACCCAGTTCACCGCCGCCACCGCCTCGCTGCGCTTCGGCAAGGCCGAGCTGGCCCGCTTCACCCCGCTGGCCGCCAGCGGCGCCGACACCCACGAACACGTGGAAAGCCTGCGCCACGACGTCGAACGCGCGCAGGCCCAGTACGATGCGGCGAAGGCGCAGATCCAGGGCGCGCAGAGCCAGATCGAGGCCAGCCAGGCGCAGCTGGAACAGGCCAACGCTGGCCTGAAGCAGGCCCAGGCCGATGCCGCGCAGGCCCGCGTCGCCTTCGAGGACACCGAGCTGCGCGCGCGCATCGATGGCCGCGTCGGCAACAAGACCGTGCAGGTCGGCCAGTTCGTCGCCGCCGGCACCCGCACCATGACCATCGTGCCGGTCGAATCGCTGTACCTGAGCGCCAACTTCAAGGAAACCCAGGTCGGCCTGATGCGCGCCGGGCAGCCGGCCGAGATCAAGGTCGACGCGCTGCCGGGCACCACCCTGCATGGCACGGTGGAAAGCATCTCGCCGGGCACCGGCTCGCAGTTCGCGCTGCTGCCGCCGCAGAACGCCACCGGCAACTTCACCAAGGTCGTGCAGCGTGTGCCGGTGCGCATCCGCGTGGACGCCGGTGCCGAGGCGCGCAAGGTGCTGGTGCCGGGCATGTCGGTGGAAGTGACCGTCGATACGCGCAATGCCAAGGACGCGCGCGAGCGCACGAAAGACGAGGCCGAGGCCACGGCCGCGCCGGCGCGATGAACGCCACCACCGCCCCTGCAGCGCCCGCCGCCGAGGGCAAGGCCGATGCCGGTGCCTGGCTGGCCGTAGCGGCCGGCACCATCGGCTCGTTCATGGCCACGCTGGACATCTCCATCGTCAACGCGGCGCTGCCCACCATCCAGGGCGAGGTCGGCGCCAGCGGCACCGAAGGCACCTGGATCTCCACCGCCTTCCTGGTCTCGGAAATCGTGATGATTCCGCTGACCGGCTGGTTCGTGCGCACGCTGGGCCTGCGCACCTTCCTGCTGATCTGCGCCACGCTGTTCACCGCGTTCTCGGTGATGTGTGGCCTGGCCGATTCGCTGCCGATGATGATCGCCGGCCGGGTAGGGCAGGGCTTTGCCGGCGGTGCGCTGATTCCCACCGCGCTGACCATCGTCGGCACACGGCTGCCACCGAAGCAGCAGCCGCTGGGCACCGCGCTGTTCGGCATGACCGTCATTCTCGGGCCGGTGATCGGCCCGCTGCTGGGTGGCTGGCTGACGGAGAACGTCAGCTGGCATTACGCCTTCTTCATCAACGTACCGATCTGCGCCGGCCTGGTCGCGTTGCTGCTGCTGGGCCTGCCACATGAGAAATCGGACTGGGGCGGGCTGCTGCGTGCCGACTGGCTGGGCATCATCGGCATGACCGCCGGCCTGTCCGCGCTGACCGTGGTGCTGGAAGACGGCCAGCGCGAGCGCTGGTTCGAATCGACGATGATCGTAGTGCTCAGCTTCGTCTCGCTGCTCGGCTTTGTGCTGCTCGCGCTTTCGCAGTTCACCAGCAAGGCACCGGTCATCCGCCTCAACATCCTTTTCCAGCGCAGTTTCGGCGCGGTGTTCGTGATGGTGATGGCGGTGGGCATGATCCTGTTCGGGGTCATGTACATGATTCCGCAGTTCCTGGCGATCATCGCCGGCTACAACACCGAGCAGGCCGGTTACGTGCTGCTGCTGGCGGGCCTGCCGACCATTCTGCTGATGCCGTTGATGCCGAAGATGCTGGAAACGGTGGATGTGCGCATCATGGTGTTCGGCGGCATGCTGTGCTTCGCCGCCGCCTGCTTCGTCAACCTCGGGTTGACCCCGGACAGCATCGGCCCGCACTTCGTCATCGGCCAGCTGCTGCAGGGCTGCGGCCTGGCGCTGGCAATGATGGCGCTGAACCAGGCGGCGATCACCTCGGTGCCGCGCGAATACACCAGTGATGCCTCGGGCCTGTTCAACGCCGCGCGCAACCTCGGCGGCTCGATCGGCCTGGCGATCATTTCCACGTTCCAGGAACGCCGCGCGACCCTGCACATCGATGCGATCGGCAGCAGCGTCACCGCCAATTCAACCATCGCCCAGGACGCGCTGCATGCCTATGGCCAGCAGCTGGGTGATGCCACGCAGGCGATGGCGGTGCTGGCGCAGACGGTGCAGATGCAGGCGATGGTGATGGCCTACAACGACCTGTTCTGGATCTTCGGCCTGATCGTGGTGGCGACCCTGCCGCTGGTGTTCCTGCTCAAGCCCCTGCCCAAGGGCGTTCCATTGGCGATGCACTGATGACTTCGACGACCTCGACCCTTTCCTTGGACCGGTCCGTCCGCCTGCGCCGCCTGTGGCCGGCCACGCTGCCGCTGCTGCTGGCCGGCTGCATGCTGGGCCCGGATTATGTGAAGCCGGAGGTGGCTGGCAACGCCACCGCGCAGGCACGGCTGCCACGCGCCGCGCAGGCCGACGTGCAGCCGGCCACGCCGCCCAGCCAGTGGTGGCGCGCGCTGAATGATCCGCTGCTGGACCAGCTGGTGGACGAAGCCCTGCGCAACAGCCCCAACCTGCGGGCAGCCCAGGCCAAGCTGCTGGCCTCGCGTGCGCTGCAGCGCCAGCGCCGCGCCGAGCAGCTGCCCAGCGTGGGCGCGGCAGCCGGCTACGCCAACATCAAGGCGCCGGATTCGCTGGAAAACAGCGTGCGCGGTCTCGGCGAGAACATCGCCGGCGTGGCCGAGGCCAATGGCCGCCCGCAGGAGGCGGCGCAGCTGCG
>JAFAFD010000329.1 GCA_023423675.1 Pseudomonadota bacterium
GACCAACGGTCGACACCTACCAACAGCCGACGTGGCCAGTAGATCCACGCCATGCGTGGATGAATTCATTCGATATCTGACAGATGTGCCGACCAACGGTCGGCACCCCCCACCAGCAGGTTCCAACAGCCGCGTGAACCTGTCGAAGGCGGGGCACTGTGGGTTTGCGGGGTGTGAGCCGCATGGGACCGAGGCATGCCTCGGGCGGGTGGGCAGGACGCCCAACCCCGGTCTTGCCGTGTGTGCAGGACAGCGCACACGAGCAAGCGGCGACCAAGCCCCCATGGGTGAGGGCGCTTTGCTTGCGAAGCACTGCTTCGCGAGCGCCCGAACGCACAGCCGCCAGCGGCTGGGCCGGACCCCGGAGGGGGGTTTACGGCGTCCCCGCAAACCCACAGTGCCCCGCCATCCCACGGAATGCCGCTCTGGCTTTGGCTTTGGCCCTTGCATTAAGCAGGTGCAGGGCTGCGAGCCCTGCCGAATCCCCCCTCAGTGCAGGAGCGCTGCCACCGCCGCCCGGAACCCGGCCTGCGCCGGCACCGACTCCGGCGCGTGATGCAGCTGCCGCACCGCACGCGCCAACCGCGCCGCCCCCACGAACCCGCAACTGGCCTGCAACCGATGCAGCTGGTTGCGCAGGCTCGACGCATCGTGCTGGTCCACCGCCTGTTCCACTGCGTCGCGTACCCCCGGCAGCTCGGCCAGGAACAGCTCGCGCAGGGCGATCAGGTGGTTGCGCTGGCCGTTCAGGGCCGCCAGGGCTGCCGTCTCGTCCCAGTCCTCCACCACCAGCTCGATCGCCGCCGGCGGCGGGGTCGCTCCAGCGGGACTGTTGACCAGGGCGCGGCGTACCGCCTTCAGCAGCTGGTCGCGGCCCAGCGGTTTGACCAGGGTGTCGCTGAAGCCCGCTTCGCGCAGGCGCTCGTGGATGCTCACGTCGCCATCGGCGGTGTGGGCAAGGGCAGGGGTGTCCGGATGCGAGCGGCGTAGTTCATGCAGCAGCTGCGCGCCATTGCCATCGGGCAGGTTGACGTCGATCAGCCACAGATCATGGGCGCCCGGCTCGGCGCGGGCCAATGCACTTGCAAGTGAGTCAGCGGTGTCCACATCCGCTGGTAACGTTTCCAACGCCGCCTTGAAAAAACCGCGGCTGATGATGTCGTCCTCGACAAGCAGGAAGCGGGGCCGGCTGGTCCGCGGGGTCATCTGCATCAGGGCTGCCTCCATGTCAGCTGTGTCCATCATCAAGCACGCGGGCGGCGGGCGCAAGCGGCCATCGGGCCCCCTCGGCCCGGATCTGCGACAATACGCACCCATTTTTGCCCGCAGCCTGTTGCCACGTGGCCCGATCCCGCTCCCGCATCGACCGTACTCCGTTCCAGACCGAGATCCTCGACCTCAGCCATGATGGTCGTGGCGTCGCCCGCCGTGAAGGCGAGGGCGGCAAGGTCACCTTCGTCAGTGGCGCCCTGCCGGGCGAAGTGGTGATGGCCGAACCGACCGCCCGCAACCGTCATTTCGACGAGGCCCGCACCGTTGAAGTGCTGCAGCCCTCGCCGCAGCGGGTGACGCCGAAGTGCCCGCATTTCGGCACCTGCGCCGGCTGCGTGCTGCAGCACCTGGACGAAGGCCAGCAGATCGTCGCCAAGCAGCGCGTGCTGATGGACAACCTGGAGCGCATCGGCCACGTGAAGCCGGGTGCCGTGCTGCCGCCGCTGGTCGGCGAGAGCTGGGGCTACCGTCGTAAGGGCCGTTTCTCGGTGCGCCGCGTCGAGAAGAAGGACAAGACCCTGGTCGGCTTCCGCGAGCAGGATCCGCGCTTCGTGGCCGACCTCAGCCAGTGCCTGACCGTGATCCCGGAAATCGGCACCAAGGTCGAAGCGCTGTCGACCTTCATCGAGTCGCTGGATGGCAAACGCGACATCCCGCAGATCGAATTCATCGCCGGCGACCAGGCGGTGGTGCTGACCGTGCGCCACATGCAGCCGCTCAGCGATGCCGATCGTGCCGCCTGGGCCGCGTTCGGCCAGCAGCATGGGTTCGTGATCTACCTGCAGTCCGGCGGCGTGGACACCGTGCAGCCGCTGGACGGGCAGGGCGTGCCGCTGTCGTTCCGGCTGGCGCCGTGGGATGTGGAGCTGGCGTTCCGTCCGCTGGACTTCATCCAGGTCAACGCCAAGCTCAATGAAAAGATGATCGCCCACGCCCTGGATCTGCTGGAACCGGGTGAGGACGAGCGCGTGCTCGACCTGTTCTGCGGCCTGGGCAACTTCACCCTGCCGCTGGCCCGTCGCGTGCGCGAAGTGGTCGGCGTGGAAGGCGATGCCGGCCTGGTCGCGCGTGCCCGCGAGAACGCCGAGCGCAACGGCCTGGCCAATGCGCAGTTCTTCAGTGCCGATCTGACCCAGGACCAGCGCAGCACCCCGTGGATGCGCCAGGGCTTCGACAAGCTGCTGCTGGACCCGCCGCGTTCGGGCGCCATCGAAGTGCTGCAGCAGCTGCCGCTGAAGCAGTTCAAGCGCATCGTTTATGTCAGCTGCCACCCGGGCTCGCTGGCCCGCGATGCAGGCTACCTGGTCAACGAGCAGGGCTTCACCCTGGTCAGCGCCGGTGCCATGGACATGTTCCCGCACACCGCGCACGTGGAAAGCATCGCGGTGTTCGAGAAGCGCTGAGTCAGTTCACCGGCAGCGGGTCCATGCGCCACTGGTCGCCGACCCGCTGCAGGCCCACGGTCAACTGCCCGTCGTGGCCGCTGTCGTAGGCCAGCAGCAGGGCGCAGCGCAGTTGACCGCTGGCCTGGTCCAGCTCGCAGCCGTCCAGGCCGGTCAGGCGCATGCCATCGAAGTCCGCACGCATGGCCGCACGTTCGGAAGCGTCGCTGCCTTCGGCGATGAGCTCCTCGATGCGGGCCTGCAGCTGCGGGACAAGTTCCGCCAGCGGCGGCTGCGGTGCCTGCAGCCGCGTCGACTGCAGGCGCCAGCCATTGCCCTGCGGCGCCAACCGCATCATCCGATGGCCCTGCTTGATGCCACGCTCGTAGCCGACGCTGCAGTCGACCGCGCCATCGTCGGCCGGCACGCACCAGGGCAGGGCATTCAAGCGAGGCGCGAACATCGCGGCGGCGACTTGGCTGCCCATGCTTCTGCCCTGCAGGCCGGACTCGATTTCCGAGGCCAATGCCGCCTGTACCTGTTGCAGGTCGGGGACAGACGCTGCCGGGGCGAGCGCGGGCGTACAGCAGCAGAACAGGAACAGCAGACGACGCATCGACCGGCATCCATGCAGGAGGGGGCGTCATTGTAGATTTGCCGTATCGCCTGCGGTACCGGCATGGTCACAGCGATCCCGCATAATGGCCGCATGGGCATTGAAATCGAACGCAAATTCCTCGTCACCCACGACGGCTGGCGTGCCGCCGCGCACCGGGTGATCCCGATGGCGCAGGGCTACATCAACGACATGGGCTCGCTTGATCGCGGCACCCAGAATGCCTCGGTGCGGGTGCGCATCGAAGGCGACCACGCCGCGCTGAACCTGAAATCGCGGACCATCGGCCACACCCGCCAGGAGTTCGATTACCCGATTCCGGTGGCGGATGCGCGCGAACTGCTCGCCCTCTGCGTCGGCGGGCTGATCGACAAGCGCCGGCACCTGGTCGAGCACGCCGGCCTGACCTGGGAAGTGGACGAGTTCCTCGGCGACAACGCCGGGCTGGTGGTGGCCGAAGTCGAGCTGGACAGCGCCGACCAGGCCATCGACCTGCCGGACTGGGCCGGTGCCGAAGTGACCGACGACACCCGTTACTACAACGTCGCCCTGGCCAGCCACCCGTATTCACAGTGGTGAACCCAAAAGGGGGCGGAGGGGATTAATTCAATTAATCCCCTCCGTCCCCTTTTTTCGCTGGCGGCGGTCCCCATGTGGTCTGGATGAAGATCGATATCTACTCCGACGTGGTCTGCCCCTGGTGCTGGATCGGCAAGCATCGATTCGAGCAGGGTGTGCAGTTGCTGGGCGCCGATGCGCCTGAACTCGACATCCAGTGGCAACCGTTCCAGCTGGATCCGGATGCCGGCGACACCCCGGTGCCGCTGCGCCAGGCCTATGCGGCCAAGTTCGGCGGTGCCGAGCGCACCGAACAGATCCTCGGCCAGACCCAGACCACCGCGCGTGCCGAAGGCCTGCCGATGGACTTCAGCCAGGGCCAGGTACGGGTGACCACGCTGCCGGCGCACCGCGTGCTGTGGCTGGCCGGCGAACACGGTGTGCAGGACGCGGTGGGCGAGGCCCTGTTCCGCGCCCACTTCGAACATGGCCAGAACCTGGCCGACACCGAGGTGCTGGTGAAGGCTGGCGTGGCCGGCGGCCTGGACGGCGCCGAGATCGCGCAGCTGCTGGCCTCCGACCGTGGCCTTGCCGAGGTCGAGGCCAAGCTGGCACAGGCCCACGCACTGGGCGTTTCCTCGGTGCCGACCTTCGTCATCGACGGCCGCTGGGCCATCTCCGGCGCGCAGCCGCCGGAAGCCTTCGCCAACGCCCTTCGCCAGATCGCCGCCGAGCAGGGCGCGCCGGCCGCCGCTGCCGGTGACGAGGCCTGCGGCCCGGACGGCTGCGCCGTCTGAGCGGGCTGGGGTC
>JAFAFD010000340.1 GCA_023423675.1 Pseudomonadota bacterium
TGGCTGGGCATTGCCTGGCTGCTGGTGCTGCTGGTGATGGGCGCGCAGCAGTGGCGCCTGTGGAGCCAGGAATCGCGGATCGACACCGACATCCTGGCCCTGCTGCCGCAGGATGCGCACGACCGCCTGCTGAGTGATGTCACTCGGCGCATCGCCGATGGCAGCTCGCGCCAGGTGGTGGTGCTGCTGGGCAGTACCGATGGCGCTGCCGCCAAGCGCGCGCAGGCCGCCTTCGCCAAGGCCATGGCCAGCGATGCCGACAGCGGGCTGCTGGTGCCCAGCGGTTCGATCGAAGGCTGGTTCGATGAAGCGCGCGCGTTCTACGCGCCGTATCGCGACCGCCTGTTGACCCCGGCCCAGCGCGAACAGCTGCAGCAGGCCGAACCGGGTGCGCTGGCCGAGCAGGCGCTGGGCGCGCTGTATGGCCCGATGGGCGCACCGCGGCTGACCGAGTGGCGGCAGGACCCGCTGTCGCTGTGGCCGCAATGGTGGCAGCAGCAGGCCCAGGGCTCCGGCCTGCGCCTCGGCGATGATGGCCTGCTCGAAGCCGAAGGCAAGCATTGGGCCGCGCTGCAGTTCGATACGCCCGGCTCGGCCTTCCAGCTCGACGGCGAGCGCCATATCGATGGCCTGCTGGAGCGTGCCGGCCAGGCGGCCATCGCCGTTGCCCCCGATCTGGAGATCCTCCACGCCGGCGTCCCGCTGCATGCCGAAGCAGCGGCCGTGCAGGCCAGCCGCGAGATCAACACGATCGGCTGGGGATCGATGGCCGCGGTACTGCTGCTGGTGTGGCTGGCTTTCCGTTCACTGCGGCCGATCCTGCTGGTGGCCGCCTCGCTGCTGATCGGCTGCGGCGTGGCGCTGGCCGTGACCGTGCTGGTGTTCGGCAAGGTGCACGTGCTGACCCTGGTGTTCGGCGCCTCGCTGGTCGGCGTGGCCGAGGATTACGGCATCCACTGGTTCGCTTCGCGCCAGGCCGAGCCGGCAAACCGCCGCTGGCATCTGCTGCGGCATCTGCTGCCAGGCCTGTGGCTGGCGTTGCTGACCAGTGCGTTGGCGTATCTTGCGCTCGGCCTGACGCCGTTCCCCGGCCTGCAGCAGATGGCGCTTTTCTCGGTCACCGGCCTGGCCGCCGCCTTCCTGACCGTGATCTTCTGGTTTCCGTGGCTGGACGGAGGGGAGATCCGCCCCACCCGCTTCTCGCAGTGGCTGGGCGGAACGCTCGATCATTTCCCGCGCCTGCACGGGGCGCGGCCGGTGGGCATCTTCCTGGCGGCGACGCTGCTGCTGGCGGCGGTGGGCATCGCGCGCCTGCACAGTGATGACGATCTGCGCAGCCTGCAGTCCTCCCCGCCGGCGCTGATGGAACAGCAGATACGGCTGAGCCGCCTGCTGGGCATGCCCAGTCCAGCGCAGTTCTATCTGGTGCAGGGCGCCGATGCGGAACAGCTGCTGCAGCGCGAGGAGACCTTGACTGAGCGCCTGCGCGCTCTGGCCCGCGACAGGCGTATAGGCGGCTATCGGGCCATCACCGACTGGTTGCCCTCGGTGGCGCGCCAGCGGGCAGATGCCGCGCTCACTGCGAGGGTGGAGCCCGGTGTGCTCGAGGCGGTGTCCTCGGCCGTGGGTGAACCCCTGCCGCGGCCTGCGTTCGCGACAACGCCACTGACCATCGAGGCATTCCTCGCCGCTCCAGCATCGCAGCCGTTCCGCTACTTGTGGGCCGGGCGCGTCAACGGACAGATGATCAGCGTGGTGATGGTGGACGACCTGTCGCGGGCCGATGCACTTGCGACCCTGCAGGGCGCGGCCGACGGCCTGCCCGGCGTGCGCTGGGTCGATCGCACGGCCGATTTCTCGCAGCTGCTTGGCCACTATCGCAAGCTGATGGGTGGGCTGCTGCTGGTCGGCATCGTGCTGGTATTCGGTGCGCTGTGGGTGCGCTACCGTCGCCAGGCCTGGCGCGTATTCGCCCCGACCCTCATTGCGGGCGCGCTGACCCTTGGCCTGCTGGGCCTGTTCGGCCAGCCCCTGCAGCTGTTCAACGTGCTGGCGCTGATGCTGCTGCTGGGCATGGGCATTGATTACGGCATATTTCTGATCGAACACCGCGGCGACGCCAGTGCCTGGTTGGCCGTGTGCGTGGGTGCGGCCAGTACCTGGCTGTCGTTCGGCCTGCTGGGGCTGTCGCAGACACCTGCGCTGCGCGCGTTCGGGCTTACCCTGCTGTTCGGCATCGGCCTGGTCTGGCTCATTTCGCCGCTGTTCCGGCCGCCACCGCATGAGGCCCCGGCGCCTGACGGCCCGACTACCTGACCCTCCCGCCCCACCGGCATCACCAAGGACGCACCGATGAATACTGCTGTGGACGCACCCGGTTTCGCCCCGGCCTGTGAGCGCACCGAGATCCTGATAATCGGTGCGGGTCCCGCCGGTTCGGTAGCGGCGGCCATGCTGCGCCAGCAGGGCCGCCAGGTCCTGATGCTGGAACGCCAGCCGTTCCCGCGCTTCTCCATCGGCGAGAGCCTGCTGCCGCAGAGCATGGAGTACATCGAGGCCGCCGGCCTGCTGCAGGACGTGGTTGAAGCGGGCTTCCAGCACAAGAACGGTGCGGCCTTCGTGCACGGCCAGGCGCGCACGGCATTTGATTTCCGGAAGAAATTCTCCCCCGGCTGGGGCACCACCTACCAAGTGCAGCGTGCCGACTTCGACGATGTGCTTGCGCGTGGTGCGCAGCGCATGGGCGCCACTTTGCGCTTTGGCGACGAGGTGCTGGCGGTCGAGCCAGGGCAACACCCGTCCGTCGACGTACGCCGCCCGGACGGCAGCGAGTACCGCATCGAAGCCGATTTCATACTCGATGCCTCCGGCTTCGCACGGCTGCTGCCACGCCTGCTGGACCTGGAATCACCCTCCAACTTCCCGGTGCGTGGCGCGATCTTCTGTCACGTGCGCGACAACATCCCGGCCGAAGCGGATTTCGACCGCAACAAGATCCTCATCACCACCCACCCCGAGCACATCGACGTCTGGTACTGGACCATCCCGTTCTCCAACGGCTGCTGCTCGCTGGGGGTGGTGGCCGAGCCCTCGTTCTTTGAACGCTACGAGGGCGACGATCTGCAGAAGCTGCAGGCCATCGTCGGCGAAGACCCCAACCTGAGCCACCTGCTGGCCAATGCCGAATGGGCGGTGCTGCCGGTGCGCCGCATCACCGGTTACTCGGCCAACGTCCGCTCGCTGTGGGGGCCGGGTTATGCGCTGCTGGGCAATGCCGGAGAGTTCCTTGACCCGGTGTTCTCTTCCGGCGTGACCATCGCCTTCAAGTCGGCGCAGCTGGCCAGCGAGTGCCTGCGCCGCCACTACGCCGGCGGAACCGTCGATTGGGAAGCAGACTTCTCCGTGCCGCTGCGTGCGGGGGTGAAGACCTTCCGCCGTTTCGTCGAGAGCTGGTACCAGGGCGGTTTCCAGAAGATCATCTTCCACCCCCGGCAACCGACGGACATCCGCAACATGATCTGCTCCATCCTCGCAGGCTATGCCTGGGATACTGACAACCCGTACGTGGCCGACGCCAATGGCCGCCGCATGCGGGTCCTGGAGGAACTGTGCAGCGCCTGACCGTCCGCCTGAGTGCAGTGCTGCTGTGCGTGCTGCTGGCCGCCTGTGCGGGCCGCGTGCCGCGCGCTCTGGTCGAACTGCCGCCGCTGCGCCTGGCGCCGGCCAGTCTGCCCACACCGCTGGCGCTGCAGCAGCAGCTGCATTTCCGCTTCGGCCGTCATGAGCGCGATCTGGAGGCGTTGCTGGAAGCGGATGCACAGCAGGTGCAGCTGGCCGTACAGGCGATGGGCCAGACTGGCGTGCGCCTGCAGTGGGACGGTCGCCAGCTGAGCCAGCAGCGCGCCCCTTGGCTGCCGCAGCAGGTGCGTGCCGAACGCGTGCTGGACGATCTGCAGTTCGCGCTGTGGCCGACCCAGGCCATCGCCGCTGTACTGCCGGCGGGCTGGCAGGTCACCGATGATGGCCACCTGCGCAGCCTCGCCCGTGATGGCCAGGTCTGGCTGCAGCTGCAGCGCAGGGAAGATGGCAGCCTGGAGCTGGACAACCGCGCTGAGGGCTACAGCCTGCGCATCGAGTCGATTACCGCCGCCGGCCCGACTCCATGAGCGATGAGATCTATCTCAACGATCTGGGCGTGGTGTGCGCACTGGGCGAGGGCCGGGCGGCAATGGCCGCAGCGCTGTTCGCCCAGACGCCCGGCGGGCTCAGCGGAAACCACACGCTTCTGCCTGGCCAGACACTGGCATTGGGCGAAGTGCACACGCCGCTGCCAACGCTGGAGGACCTTCCGGTGGCCCTGCGCGGGCGCAACAACGCACTGCTGGAGGTGGCGCTTGGCCAGATCGCGCCGACGGTACAGGCCGTCATTGCCCGACACGGCGCGCACCGGGTCGCCGTCGTGCTGGGCACCAGTACCTCCGGGATCGGTGAATCAGAACATGCCCTGCGCGCCCACGCCGAAACAGGTGCGTGGCCGGCGGGCTTCGCGTACGCGCAGCAGGAGATGGGCACCGCAGCGCACTTCGTGCGCGAACGCAGCGGCGCGCGTGGTCCTGCCTGGAGCCTGTCCACCGCCTGCTCGTCGAGCGCCAAGGCGCTGGCGTCGGCAGCGCGCCTGCTGCGCGCCGGCATCGCCGACGCCGTCATCGCCGGTGGCGCCGACTCACTCTGCCGCTTCACCGTTGCTGGGTTCAGCGCACTGGAGTCGGTCTCAGCGACGCGCTGCAACCCGTTTTCGCGCAACCGGTGCGGCATCAACATCGGTGAAGGCGCTGCGCTGTTCGTCCTGAGCCGCGAGGCAGGCCCGGTCAGGCTCGCCGGCTGGGGCGAATCGTCCGATGCCCACCACATGTCCGCGCCGGAACCGGCGGGCCGGGGCGCCATCGACGCTCTGCAGCAGGCATTGCAGCGTGCCCACTGGAGCGCGGGTGAGGTGGACTACGTCAACCTGCACGGCACCGCGACCGCTCACAACGATGCGATGGAAAGCCTGGCCGTCGCCCAGGTCCTGGGTACCACCGTAGCGGCCAGTTCCACCAAGCCGTTGACCGGCCACACGCTGGGCGCCTCTGGTGCGATCGAGGCCGCTGTGTGCTGGATCGTTCTGGCTGAAAACCCCGCGCAGCAGCTGCCACCGCACTGGTGGGATGGCGAGGCCGATCCAGCCTTGCCCGCTCTTTCGCTGGTTGCGCCGGGTGACAAGCTCGGGCGCATGCCCGCCCGCGCGCTGAGCAATTCGTTTGCCTTCGGCGGCAGCAACGCTGTACTGGCGATGGAAGGGGTATGGCGGTGAGTGCGCCCATGCCTGCGGTAGAAGATGTGGTGCCGCACCGCTTCGACATGTGCCTGCTGGATCGCATCGTCCGCTGGGACGACACCACGGTCGAGGCTGAACTGGTGGTGCCGGCAGACGGCGTATTCGTGGAAGGGAACGCCATCCCGGCCTGGATCGGCATCGAGTACATGGCACAGGCCATCGCGGCATGGGCCGGTTGCCGGGCGCGGCAGGCCGGCACTCCGGTGCAGCTGGGGTTTCTGCTGGGTACACGGCGCTACACCGCCGCCCGCAGCGGGTTCCCGGTCGGCACGCGGCTGCGGGTGCAGGCGCGCTGCGAACTGACCGGCGACAACGGTCTGGGAATGTTCGCCTGCCGCATCCTGGCAGGCGATGAGGAGTGGGCCAGCGCCAACGTATCGGTCTTCGAGCCCACCGACACACAGGCCTATCTGGAGAGTGCAAAGCATGACAGCAGACCGTAGCGTGCTGGTGACCGGCGCCAGCCGGGGCATCGGCCGGGCCATTGCGCTGCGCATCGCGCGCGACGGCTTCGACGTGGTGGTGCATTGCCGCAGCCGCGTGGAGGAAGCACAGGCCGTGGCGACCGAGATCCAGGCACTGGGCCAGCAGGCCCGCGTGCTGGCCTTCGACGTGGCCGACCGGGCAGCCGCGCGTGCGGCACTGGAAGCGGACGTGGAAGCGCATGGCGCCTACTACGGCGTGGTCTGCAATGCCGGCATCGCCCGTGATGGCGCCTTCCCGGCGCTGTCCGAGGACGACTGGGACCAGGTCATCCACACCAACCTGGATGGCTTCTACAACGTGCTGCACCCGCTGATCATGCCGATGGTGCGGCGGCGCAAGCCGGGCCGCATCATCACCCTGTCCTCGGTGTCTGGCGTGGCCGGCAACCGCGGCCAGGTCAACTACAGTGCGGCCAAGGCCGGCATCATCGGTGCCACCAAGGCGCTGGCGCTGGAACTGGCCAGCCGCCAGATCACCGTCAACTGCGTGGCCCCGGGCCTGATCGAGACCGACATGCTGAACGAAGAAGTGGTCGACCATGCGTTGAAGCTGATCCCCGCCGGCCGCGTCGGCCGTCCGGAGGAAGTGGCCGCCACCGTCGCCTTCCTGCTGTCCGAGCCGGCCGGCTACATCACCCGCCAGGTGATCTCGGTGAACGGGGGCATGATCTGATGGCTGCCGATCGTCGCGTGGTGGTAACGGGTGCGGCCGCCATCAGTCCGCTTGGCCATGACTGGCCGACCATCGAGGCGCACCTGCGCAGCTGCCGCAACGCGGTGCGCACCATGCCGGAGTGGGACGTCTATGACGGTCTCAACACACGTCTGGCAGCGCCCGCAGATGCATTCGAGCTGCCCGCCCACTACAACCGCAAGACCACGCGGTCGATGGGCCGGGTCGCGCTGATGTCGGTACGCGCCACCGAACTGGCGCTGGCCGCCTCGGGACTGCTGCAGCACGAAGTACTGCACAGCGGTCGCACCGGGGTCGCCTACGGTTCATCCTCGGGCAGTCATGACGCGACGGGTGACTTCAGCCGCATGCTGCACGACTTCAGCACGGCCGGCATCAGTGCCACGACCTACCTGAAGATGATGAGCCATACCGCACCGGTCAACATCGGTGTGTTCTTCGGCCTGAGCGGTCGGGTCTACACCACCTCCAGTGCCTGCACGTCGGGCAGCCAGGGCGTGGGTGCCGGCTATGAAGCGATCCGCGGCGGCAAGCAGACGGTGATGGTGACCGGCGGTGCGGAGCAGCTGGACGCGACTGCCGCCGCAGTGTTCGACACCCTGTATGCCACCAGCACACGCAACGATGCGCCGCAGTCCACCCCGCGCCCGTTCGATGCCGGCCGCGATGGCCTGGTGCTGGGCGAGGGGGCCTGCACGCTGATCCTGGAAGACCTGGAACATGCGCAGGCGCGCGGCGCCCCCATCCTTGCCGAGATCGTTGGCTACGGCACCAACAGCGACGGGCAGCACGTCACCCAGCCCAGCGCAGGCACGATGGCCCACGCCATGCGCCTGGCGCTGGAGGATGCCGGCCTGCAGCCGTCGCAGATCGACTACGTCAATGCCCACGGCACCGCGACCGACCAGGGTGACATCGCTGAAGCTGAGGCAACGGCCCAGGTGTTCGGCAGCCGCCTGCCGGTCAGCTCTCTGAAAAGTTATGTCGGCCACATGCTGGGCGCCTGCGGCGCGTTCGAGGCATGGGTGACGATCGAGATGATGCGTGCGGGCTGGTTTGCGCCCACGCTCAATCTGGA
>JAFAFD010000315.1 GCA_023423675.1 Pseudomonadota bacterium
CAGCAAACGCGTACATCCGCAAGCGCGCCCAACGCTCCCTCCGGTAACGCCGGCCGATAACCGGCAACCCCACCACGCGGGTAGCGCGGGGCCATGCCCGGCGGACGGGCGTGAAGGCGGCGCCACCACCACTGCACGCGCCAGTCACCGCACGCGGGGGACGCTGGGCTCCCCCTCCCATCCGGACTACGCGCATGACCACACTGACCCTCCCCGAACTGGCGAAGAAGATGGCCGGCATCGATTTTGCGATGCTGCAGACCCACGCGGCCGGCGAGATCGAAGGCCGGCCGATGAGCAACAACGGCGACGTGGACTACGACGGCGACAGCTGGTTCTTCGCGCTGGAAAGCGCCGACATGGTGAAGCAGATCGAGGCCGATCCGAAGGTTGCGTTGGGCTTCACCGGCAGCAAGTCGCTGCTGGGCAAGCCGCCGCTGTTCGTCCACGTCCGGGGCCGGGCAGAGATCATCCGTGAACGCGCGGTGCTGGCCGAGCACTGGGTCGACGAACTGGAACGCTGGTTCGAGCAGGGCGTGGATACGCCGGGACTGGTGCTGATCCACGTGCACGCACAGCGCATCCAGTACTGGGATGGCGAGGACCAGGGCGAAATAACCGTCTGAATGACTGCGGTAGCGCCGGGCCATGCCCGGCGGCTCAGGCGCCTTAGAACGCGCCCTCGTCCACCCAGCCAGCCAGTTCCGGCGCCAGTGCACGTTTCACTGCACGCCGCAGCAACGCCGGGGAAAACGTAATGGCGGGGCGTTGCGCAGCAACCCCTGCCTTTGCCATCCTCCCCGCTGATTTCGATCCGTTGGAGCTGTGATGCGTGCTGCGCCCTGGTTGATGGCTGGCCTGCTGCTGCCCGTGCTGGCGGTGGCGCAGACGTCGCGCGCGCCGAAGCCGGCCGTCGCGCAGGATTCCTTCAGCGAACTGTTCGATACCGCGTGCATGCAGCACATCGGCGCCCCGGCACGGCTGCAGGCACTGATGGAGGCCAATGGACTGACCCCGCTGCAACCGGCCGAGGCGGCCACCCTGTTGCAGGGGCAGCCGGGCGTGGCGTGGCTGGTGCCCCTGGCCAGCGGGCGTTATGCGGTGAGCTGGGCCGACGACGGCACCTGCAGCGTGTATGCGGAGAAGGCCGAACCGGCGGTGGTGCAGAAGGGCTTCGCGCGGTTGATGCAGGCGGCGCCGAAACCGCTGCAGGTGCGTTCGCTGCCCGGCCGCGGGCCGCTGCCGGCCGACCAGGTGGCCATCCAGTACGGCTGGGCCACGCCGGGCGAAACCAAGCTGCGCGTGCGTTTCCGCCTGGTCACCCGGCAGGCCGCCGAAGCTGGCGTGCAGGCGATGGCCTCGGCCAGCCCGGGTGAAGCCATGCTCGAACAGGCGTCCACGCCGCCGGGCGACACGGCGCCCCCGCGCTAGGGCCGGGCCCTGGGCCCACGATTCATCCAACGCATCCGGATGTGCTATATCGTTTATCGATAAATCCATCCCGGGCGGCGAGGCTGCCCCACACCGGAGGCTGCTTGACCGCTCGTCCCGCCCGCGCCGAATCCGCGCGAGGCTTGTTCACCCTGGCCCAGATCGCCGTGCAGGCCGTACGGGCAATGTGCTGGCTGGGCATCCTGGCTGCGCTGCTGGCCGTGCCCCTGGTGGCCTACGACCGGCGCTGGCTGCTGGACAGCGTGCACGACGCGCACGCCGCGGCCGTCCACGGCAGCGATCTGTTCCTGCACTTCTGCATCGGCCTGGGCAGCATCGTGGCCCTGCTGGTGCTGTGCCTGGTGTTCCTGCGGCACCTGGCGCGCCTGCTGCGCTCGGCCGCCGGCGCGCGCCCGTTCACCCATGCCAATGCGCAGCGCCTGCAGCGCATGGCCTGGCTGATGCTGGCGATGGAAGTGCTGTCGATCATCATCGGCGTGTACGCGTCCTGGATGGGCCCGGACTTCGCCTGGATGGAAGTCGGCGGCGGCATGTCCATCACCGGCCTGATCGCCGTGCTGATGCTGTTCGTGCTGGCGCGCGTGTTCGCCGCTGGTGCGGCCATGCGTGATGACCTCGATGGTGTCATCTGATGGCGATCGTCATCACGCTCGACCGCATGCTGCAGGAACGGGGCATGACCCTGTCCGAGCTTGCCGGGCGCATCGACATCACCCTGGCCAATCTGTCCATCCTCAAGACCGGCAAGGCACGCGCCATCCGCTTCTCGACGCTGGATGCGATCTGCCGCGAGCTGCAGTGCACGCCGGGCGACCTGCTCGCGCACGACCCGCTGCAGGCGCAGGACGACGACTGAAACACCCCTCTTTCCCTTACCTCATGAAGAAACGGAACCGAAATGGAATGGTTGGCTGACCCCTCGATCTGGATGGGCCTTGCGACCCTGATCGTGCTTGAGATCGTGCTTGGCATCGACAACCTGGTGTTCATCGCGATCCTGGCCGACAAGCTGCCACCGCACCAGCGTGACCGCGCGCGGGTGATCGGCCTGAGCCTGGCCCTGCTGATGCGCCTGGTGCTGCTGGCCGCGCTGGCCTGGATCATGAAACTGACAGAGCCGCTGCTGACGCTGTTCGATCACAGCTTCTCCGGGCGCGACCTGATCCTGCTGGGCGGCGGCCTGTTCCTGCTGTTCAAGGGCACCATGGAACTGCACGAGCGCCTGGAAGGCCGCCAACACGAGGACAACGGCAAGAAGGTCTATGCCAGCTTCGCGATGGTGGTCGCGCAGATCGTGGTGCTCGACGCGGTGTTCTCGCTGGACTCGGTGATCACCGCTGTCGGCATGGTCGACAACCTGGGCGTGATGTACGCCGCGGTGACCATCGCCATGGTGCTGATGCTGCTGGCCAGCAAGCCGCTGACCCGCTTCGTCAACAAGCATCCCACCGTGGTCGTGCTGTGCCTGGGCTTCCTGCTGATGATCGGTTTCAGCCTGGTGGCCGAAGGCCTGGGCTACAAGATTCCGAAGGGCTATCTGTACGCGGCCATCGCGTTCTCGATTTTGGTGGAAGCCTTCAACCAGTGGGTGCGCTTCAACCGCGAGCGCAACGAGCGCCGCCAGCCGTTCCGCCAGCGCACCGCCGATGCAGTGCTGCGCATGCTGGGTGCACGCCCGGCCAACGGCCACGATGACGTCGGCGAAGAGGAGCACGGTGATGCGGAGGAGCGCCTGCAGCCCGCCGAGCACGAGATGATCCGCAGCGTATTGGGCCTGGCCGACCGGCCGGTGTCGAGCGTGATGACGGTGCGTGCCGACGTGCAGTGGATCGACTTGGCGCGCGGCCAGGGGGACGTGGTGGCGCGCCTGGTGGCGTCGCCGCATACGCGCCTGCTGGTGGGCGAGGGCGACCTGGACAGCCTGCGCGGCGTGGTGCAGAGCCGCGACCTGCTGGCCGACCTGCTGCAGGGCCGGCCGCTGCAGCTGGAGGGCAACCTGCGCGAGCCGCAGTACGTGCTGTCCAGCGCCAGCGCACTGCAGGCGCTGGAACTGATCCGCCAGCACCCGGTGCCGCTGGCGGTGGCCGTGGACGAGTACGGCAGCGTGGAAGGCCTGGTGACCGCCAACGACCTGCTGGCGGCGATCGCCGGCGACCTGGCCGATACCCAGGACGAGCGCTACGGCGTGGTGGCGCAGGGCGAGGATCAGTGGGAAGCCGATGGCGCGCTGACTCTGGACGACCTGCAGCGCCTGGCGGGTGTGTCGCTGCCGCGCAGCAGCGACTACATGACCATTTCCGGCCTGGTGCTGGACCAGCTGGGGCGCCTGCCGGATGAAGGCGATGCCGTGGACGTGGCCGACGTGCGCATCACCGTGCTGGCGATGGAGAAGCGCCGCATCGCCCGCCTGCGCGTGCAAAGGCTGGCGCCGTAACGCACGCCTGCCTCTTGTAGAGCCGAGCCCACGCTCGGCTGTTTTTCCCGCAGCCGAGCATGGCTCGGCTCTACAGTTGGTGTAGCCGAGCATAGGCTCGGCTCTACCCATTGCAACCTCCGCCCGTCACCATGGCGGGCCCCACGTTCTGGAATGCCGCAGTGCTGAGTACGATTGGTTTGTTGATGGGCCTGTTCGTGGCCTGGCGCCTGTTCTGGCCACTGCGCCTGCCGGTGTGGGCCAAGGCCCTGTTGTCGCTGCTGCTGGTGGCCCTGGCCGTGCAGCTGCGCATCGTCGCCACCTTCTGGGGCACGATGGCCTCGCCGGAAATCCCGAAGATGGCCATCGCCATGCTGGCCACCGGCTCCACCGCCGTGCTGCTGCTGGCGCTGGCGATGCTGTTGTTCGATGCCGGCCTGCTGTTGGCGCGCGTGCTGCGCCTGCCGCGCGCAGTCTCGGCCCTGCGTACGCCGCTGCTGCGTCCGCTGGCCGCAGGTGTCGCCCTGCTGCTCAGCGCCTACGGCGTCAGCCAGGGCATGGCAGTGCCGAAGCCGCGTCAGGTCGAGGTGGCGATCAAGGATCTGCCGGCCGCCTTCGATGGCTACCGCATGCTGCAGCTCACCGACATCCACGCCAGCCGCCTGCTGACCGGCGACTGGGTGCGCCAGGTGGTGGCCGAAAGCAATGCGCTGAAGCCGGACCTGATCGTGATCACCGGTGACCTGATCGATGGCACGGTGGATGCACGCCGCGATGATTTCCGTCCGCTGGGCGACCTGCAGGCGCCGGACGGGGTGATCGCCATCACCGGCAACCACGAGTACTACGCGCAGTACAGCGACTGGATGCAGGCCTTCCGCGCGCTGCACATGCAGGTGCTGGAAAACAGCCACACCCAGGTGCAGCGCGGCGATGCGGCGCTGACCATTGCCGGCGTGACTGACCCGGTGGCGGCGCGCTACGGCCTGCCGCTGCCCGACCTGCAGGCGGCGCTGGCCGGTGCCGATCCTGCCGCACCGGTGATCCTCCTTGACCATCGCCCGCGCAATGCTGCCGATGCGGCCGCGCGCGGGGTGAAGCTGCAGCTGTCCGGCCATACCCATGGCGGGCAGATCATCGGCATGGACCAGCTGGTGAAGCGTGCCAACGGTGGTTTTGTCTCCGGCCGCTACGAGGTGGATGGCATGACCCTGTACGTCAGCAACGGCGCCGGCCTGTGGGCCGGTTTCCCCGCGCGCATCGGCGTGCCTTCGGAAATCACGCTGTTCACCCTGCGTCGCGCGCCGTGAACTCTGATGGGGTCGGATCCCTTTGCCAACGGCAAAGGGCTCTGACCCCGCAACCGCCTGGGGTCAGAGCCCATTCCTTGCGGGAATGGGATCCGACCCCGTCTGCAGATGCACCGCGCCGTCACCCCGCGCGTGACACCCTCCGGCCATGAATGAAATGACGGCGGCGCGGCAGCGCTCGATGTGGGTCGCGGGCCTGTCCACCGTGGTGGAGTGGTACGACTTCACCCTGTACCTGTATTTCGCCACCGTGTTGTCGCGGGTGTTCTTCGGTGGCGGCGAGCAGGCGATGCTGGTCACGCTGGCGGGCTTCGCCGTCTCCTACCTGATGCGCCCGCTCGGCGCGCTGTGCTTCGGCCACCTCGGTGATCGCCTCGGCCGGCGCTGGATGCTGCTGGCCTCGATGGCGCTGATGGCGGCGGCGATGCTGGCCACCGCCCTGCTGCCGACCGCAGCGACGGCGGGCACCACGGCCGGCGTGCTGCTGCTGGTGCTGCGCTGCGTGATGGCCTTTTCGGTGGGCGGCGAGTACACCGGCGTGGTCGCCTACCTGCTGGAAAGCGCGCCGGCGCGTCGCCGTGGACTGGTCACTTCGCTGGCCTCGGCGGCCAGTGAAGTGGGCGCGCTGCTGGCGGTGGCGATCTCCGCGGTGACGGTGGCCATGCTCACGCCCGCACAGCTGGATGGCTGGGGCTGGCGCATTCCGTTCTTCGTCGGTGCCGCGCTCGCGCTGGTGATCCTCATCGCGCGTTCGGGCATGCATGAATCGCCCGAATTCGAGCGCCAGCGTCGCGAGGGCAGCATTCCGGCGACGCCGCTGCGCCACGTACTGCGCAACCATCCCGGCGCGGTGGCGCGCACCTTCGCGATTTCCGCACTCGGTTCGATCACCTACTACGTCGGCATCACCTATGTGCCGGCCTTCCTGCATGCGCAGGGGCACGATGAAGGCGACGCGCTGTGGCTGTCGACGGTGGCGGCCGTGGCGGTCATCGCCATCACGCCGCTGTGCGGACTGCTGTCCGATCGCTTCGGGCGTCGACCGCTGCTGCTGGGGCTGACGGTGCTGGCAGCGCTGCTGCCGTTGTCGATGTTCGGCTGGATGGCCGAGGCTGCGCCGCTGGGCATCGCGCTGGCGGCGGTGGTGCTGGCCTGCGTGGCGGGCGGCATCAGCGCGGTGGCGGCACCGGCCACGGCCGAGCAGTTTCCGGGCGAGGGCCGGGTGAGCGGGCTGGCACTGGGGGTGACCATGGCCACGGCGGTGTTCGGCGGTGCGACACCGTGGCTGGCGCAGTGGTGGGTGGAACGCAGCGGCTGGGCGGCGGCGCCGGGCGCGATGATCGCGCTGGTGGCGGTGCTGGTGCTGCCGGTGCTGTGGACCCTGCCCGAGACGACCCCGGGCAGGGGCAAGCGCTAGGCGATCAGACCGCCAGGGTCTGCTCGATGTCGGCCAGCACGGCCGGCGCATCCACGCCGATGGCGATCGACTGCAGCACGTGGCCATCCCACACGCTGGGGCCGAAGGCCAGGCCTTCCGGCTTGGGGATGGTCATGCCGCGGGCCACGCCGTCGGTGGCCACGCGCACGCTGGCGCGCTCGAACTGGAACAGCTCCGGGCGGGTCAGGGCGATGCAGGCGCAGCAGTCGTGCACGACCATGCCCTTGTGCCCGGCCTGCAGGTAGAAGTCCACGTAGTCCTGCGACAGTGCGCGTACCAGCTCGGCATCGGCACCGCCGATGGCGGCCAGCTTGTCCAGGCCGTCACGGTCCATTTCCACGCGGGTGGTGACGTCCAGGCCGATGGCGGTGACCGGCCACTGCGCGGTGAACACGATGTCGGCCGCTTCGGCGTCGCCCCAGATGTTGGCCTCGGCGGCCGGGGTGATGTTGCCGTTGACGTGGAAGGCGCCGCCCATTAGGACCACGCCGCGCACCAGGCCGGCGATGTCCGGGGCCTGCTGCAGGGCCAGGGCCAGGTTGGTCATGCGGCCGACCGCGATCAGGGTCACTTCGCCCGGGTGGGCGCGGACCAGGTCGATGATCAGCTGGTGGGCCGGGCGCGCATCGGCGGCCACGTCCAGCGCAGCCGGCACCGGGTGGTTGCCCAGGCCGTTGTGGCCATGGATGTGCACCGGCCAGGCTTCCGGGGTGGCTTCGGGCTGCAGCGGGCCGGCGGCGCCGCACGCGACCGGGGCAGCAAAGCCCCAGGCCTGCTTCAGGTACAGCGCGTTGTGGGTGGTCGAATCCACCGACGCGTTGCCGAAGGTGGTGGTGACGCCGACCAGGTCGATCTGGGCGTGCTTGTGCAGGTACAGCAGGGCCAGCGCGTCGTCGACGCCCGGATCCGTATCGAAAATGACTTTCAGCATGTTGTTGTTCTTCTTCTTCCGTGTGGTGCAGGGGGGCCGGCGGGACCCTGGGGGCCGGGCCGGCGCGCCCTACATTGTCCCATCTTCATGACAGGCAGGGCGAACCGCTGCGGCGGTGCTATCGTCAGGGGGTATCCACGGAAGGAGAACCGCCATGAAGACCCCCGCGATCCTGCTGGCCGGCCTGCTGTGCCTGGGCGCCGTCGCGCCGGCCCTGGCCACCTCGGTGGAGCCGAAGCCGCTGGAGGAAATGGTGGCGGAAGCCGACCAGATCGTCCGCGCCAAGGTGGTCGCCGTAGAAATGGTCGATGGCAAGGGACGGCCGCTGACCGATCCCGGATCGCGCACCGGGCCAGGCTCGGACAACGAGATCCGCCTGGTCCTGCAGGTGCAGGAAGTGCTGCGCCCCCGGGAGGGCAAGGTGCCGGCGACGATCCGGGTGCCGCTGTGGACGATGTGGCATTACACCTTGGGCCATATCCGCGAGGCCACGCTGGGCAGCGAAAGCCTGTTCCTGCTCAAGGGCGAGCGCCATGCACCGGTCTATCCGATGGATTTCCAGCGGCCGCTGGAAGAGCGCGCGCAGATCCAGTCATTGATGGTGGCGCCATGACCGCGCCGGTTCGCTGCTGCGGAGGCACGCCATGCTGGTGGTGACCCTGGTCCTCATCGCCCTGGTACTGGGCCTGAACCTGGTGGCCACCTATGTGGTGGTGCGGCGCGATGACGTGTCGGTGGGAGGACGGATGGTGCAGCTGCTGCTGGTCTGGCTGCTGCCGCTGGTCGGCGCGATCCTGTGCATGGCGATCGCCACCGCCGACGGCTCGGTCAGCCGCAGCGATGGCAGCTTCGCGGGCAGCTACGATTCCTCGGGCGGGTATGCCGGTGACAGCCACGGCAGCCACAGCCATGGCGGATCGGACTGCAGCAGCGACGGTGGCGGCGGCGATGGTGGCAGCTGCGGCGATTGAGCTCTCGTAGAGTCGAGCCATGCTCGACTGCCTGTGACATTTGTAGAGTCGAGCCATGCTCGACTGCCTGTGGCATTTGTAGAGTCGAGCCATGCTCGACTGCCTGTGACATTTGTAGAGTCGAGCCA
>JAFAFD010000372.1 GCA_023423675.1 Pseudomonadota bacterium
GACCAACGGTCGGCACCTACCAGTAATTCACAACCCGTGCGTCTGGCGCACGGCTGGCATCGCATCCACGCCATTTTTCGCAGCACTGGGCCTGCCTAGACTGCGCTCCCCACATTCACGGAGCGCACGCCATGTCGCTTCACCTGCCGTGCGCTGCACGGATCGGCCGCCGCCGATGAGCGCGGTCGCCCTGCCACGGGCTCCGGCCGCCCCCATTGCCCCCGCCTTCGACCGCCGCATCGTGGTCGGCCTGTGCGGCGTGCTGCTGGTGGTGCTGGTGTCGGGCTTCAACGAGAACATCACCAAGGTCGCGCTGGCCGATATCCGCGGCGCGATGGGTTTCAGCGTCGACGACGGCAGCTGGATCATCAGCGTGTACAGCGCAATGTCGGTCAGCGCCATGGCCTTCGCGCCCTGGTGTGCCGTGACCTTTTCGCTGCGCCGCTTCGCCCTGGTGATGATCGCCGCCTTCATGCTGCTGGGCGTGCTGTGCCCGCTGGCGCCGAACCTGCCGACCTTCCTGCTGCTGCGCGGGCTGCAGGGCCTGGCCGGTGGCGCGCTGCCGCCGCTGCTGATGAGCGTGGCCCTGCGCTTCCTGCCGCCGGGCATCAAGCTGTACGGCCTGGCCGGCTATGCGCTGACGGCGACGTTCGGGCCGAGCATGGGCACGCCGCTGGCCGCATTGTGGATCGAGCACGCCGGCTGGCAGTTCGCGTTCTGGCAGATCGTGCCGTTCTGCGTGGCCGGCATGGCCATGGTCGGCTGGGGGCTGCCGCAGGACCCGCTGCGGCTGGAACGCTTCGCCCAGTTCAATGGCGTGGGCCTGGCCCTGGGGCTGCCCGCGCTGGTGATGCTGGTGCTGGGCCTGACCCAGGGCGCGCGCCTGAACTGGTTCGATTCACCGCTGATCACGGTGCTGCTGGGCGGTGGCGGCGGCCTGCTGGTGCTGTTCTTCATCAACGAATGGTTCCACCCGCTGCCGTTCTTCAAGTTGCAGCTGCTGGCCCATCGCAATCTCAGCTATTCGCTGGTGACCTGCATCGGCGTGCTGTTCGTGCTGCTGGCGGTCATCTCCATTCCGTCCGGCTACCTGGCCAGCGTGCAGGGCTACCGACCGCTGCAGACCGCACCGATGCTGCTGTGGGTCGCACTGCCGCAGGTCATCGCGCTGCCGCTGGTGGCCACCCTGATGAACCAGCGTGCGGTGGATTGCCGCTGGGTGCAGGCGACGGGGCTGGTCCTGCTGGCCGCCGCCTGCTTCATCGGCGCGCACCTCGACGTGCAGTGGAACCGCGACAACTTCCTGTGGGTGCAGCTGCTGCAGGTGGTGGCACAGCCGATGGCGGTGCTGCCGCTGCTGCTGCTGGCCACCACGGGCCTGGCACCGCAGGACGGCCCCTATGCCTCGGCCTGGTTCAACACCGTCAAGGGTTTTTCCGCGGTGTTTGCCGGCGGCGTGCTCGACGCGGTCGGGCAGTCGCGGCGCCACCTCCATTCCACGGCGCTGGTGGACCACCTGGGCAACCAGCCATGGCTGCCGGCCAGCACCGATCTGCCCGCCCGCCTGCACGCCCAGGTACAGGCGCTGACCTCGGCCGACCTGTACTGGCTGGTCGCGCTGGTGGCCCTGGGCTGCCTGCCGCTGCTGGCCTGGGCCACCCGCGTCCATCCGCCACGTGCCGTGGCCTGACCCCCTTCGCAAGGAATCCCCCATGACCGTCAACAAGACAACCCTCAACACCGGCCTCGCCCTGGGCGTGCTGGCCCTGGCCATCGGCGGCTGGCTGCTGCTGCGCGACGGGCGCTACCAGCGCACCGACAACGCCTACGTCAATGCCGATTTCACCGTGGTTGCGCCGAAGGTGGCCGGCTTCGTCAGCAGCGTCGACGTGCAGGACAATCAGCGGGTGAAGGCCGGTGACGTGCTGGCGCGCATCGACGACCGCGACTACCAGGTGGCGCTGCAGGCCGCGCGCGCTGATCTGGCCAATGCCCGCGCGCAGCTGGCCAATGCGCAGGCTGCGCTGGCCCAGCAGGGCTCGCTGATCGAGCAGGCCCGGGCCAGCGTTGATGTCAGCCGCTCCGAGCTGACCCTGGCCAGCGCCGACCAGCAGCGCTACCGCGAACTGGCCCGCGATGGTGCCGGCACCGTGCAGAACGCGCAGCAGGCGCAGTCGAAGCGGGCCGTGGCCAATGCGCATCTGCAGCAGGGGCAGGCGGCATTGAGCACCGCACGCCAGCGCACCGACATCCTGGCCGCCGGCGTGCAGTCCGCACAGGCCGCGGTGCAGCGCGCCGAAGCGGCACAGGCACGCGCGGAGCTGGATCTGTCGCACACCGAGCTGCGCGCGCCCATCGATGGCGTGGTCGGGCGCCGTGCGGTGCGCGTGGGCGCCTACCTCACGCCGGGTACGGCGGTGGCTGCGGTGGTGCCGCTGCAGCGCGCCTTCGTGGTCGCCAACTTCCAGGAAACGCAGATGACCCGCATGCACGCCGGGCAGCCGGTGGAGCTGACGGTGGACGTGTTCCCCGGCACGCGCCTGCACGGCCACATCGACAGCATTGCCCCGGCCACCGGCGTGACCTTTGCCGCCGTTGCGCCGGAAAACGCCACCGGCAATTTCACCAAGGTGGTGCAGCGCATCCCGGTGAAGATCGTGCTGGAGCCGGGCCAGCCGCTGGCGGAGCAGCTGCGCGCCGGCATGTCGGTGGAAGCGCGTGTGGACCTGCAGGGCGGGGAGGGCGCATGAACGCCCCCAGCGTGATGAAGACCCTGGCCACTGCGGCGCTGTGCCTGGCCGTGGCGGCCTGCACGATGGGCCCGGACTTCGTACGGCCGCAGGCCCAGCTGCCGGCACAGTGGCAGGGTGACGCCGTGGCCACTGCGACCCTCGACGACGATGCGGCGTGGTGGGCGGGCTTTGATGATCCGCTGCTGGGGCAGCTTGCGCAGCAGGTGCTGCAGTCCAACCTGGACCTGCAACTGGCGGCCAACCGCGTGCAGCAGAGCCGCGCGGCGCGTGGCATCAGCGCGGCCGACCGGCTGCCCTCGGTGGCGGCCAGCGCCAGCGGCGTGCGTGCCCGCAACAGCGAGGTGGGCCTGAGCGATCCGTCCGCCAACGCCGGCCGCGAGGACTACGGCCTGTTCCAGGCTGGCATCGGCCTGAGCTGGGAACTGGACCTGTGGGGCCGAGTGCGCCGCCAGGTGGAAGCCGCCGACGCGCGCGTGCAGATGGCGGAGGAGGATGCGCATGCCGTGCGCATCGCGCTGCTGGCCGAAACCGCGCGATCCTACCTGCAGCTGCGCGCAACCTCGCAGCTGCTGGCGATCACCGAGGACAACCTGGGCATCGCCGCCGACATCCAGCGGCTGACCGAGGCGCGGCAGCGCCAGGGCGTGGCCAGCACGCTGCAGGTATCAAGCGCGGCGGCGCAGGTGGCCGCGCTGCAGGCACGCGTCGCGCCGCTGCGGCACCGGCAGTCGCAGCTGCGCAACGCGCTGGCGTTCCTGCTGGCCAGGCCGCCGCAGGCGCTGGATGCGCAGCTGCAGGACGTGCGCAGAGACTGGCCGGCACTGCCCGACGTGGCCGTGGGCCTGCCCAGTGAACTGGCCGAACGCCGCCCGGACATCCGCCGCGCCGAAGCAGCGTTGCATGCGGCCACCGCGAACATCGGCGTGGCCAAGGCCAGCTTTCTGCCGCGCATCACCTTGAATGGCGATGCCGGTTTCCAGGCCAAGCAGCTGGATGACCTGGACGGCTGGGATGCGCACCGCTTCAGCATCGGTCCGTCGATCAGCCTGCCGATCTTCCAGGGTGGGCGGTTGAAGGCAAACCTGGCGCTGAGCCGGCTGCAACAGCAGCAGTCCGCGCTGCAGTTCCAGCGCACGGTGCTGCAGGCCTGGCATGAAGTGGACGATGCCATCGATGGCTACGCGGCCGAGCAGCAGCGCACGATGCAGCTGCAGGTTGCGGTGGCGCAGAGCGAGACGGCCCTGGGGGCGGCGCGGCGCCAGTACCAGGCTGGTGTGGTCGACATGCTGGATGTGCTGAGCACCCAGCGCATCGCGCTGGACAACCAGGCCGCGCTGGCCAACAGCCAGGCCACGGCCGCGATAGCAAGGGTGGAGCTGTACCGCGCGCTGGGCGGCGGCTGGTAATTACATGGAATCGCCGGGCATGGCCCGGC